>JAGUYQ010000143.1 GCA_020061285.1 Betaproteobacteria bacterium | reverse complement strand
TGATCCCCTGGCTCAGGCAGTTGTAGCTCCCTCTCTCACCCCGGATGAGCTACCATAAGGTAGACGGCATCAAAAAGGCGAGTAAAGTTGTAGCTCCCTCTCTCACCCCGGATGAGCTACCATCCGTCCGCTGCCGGTGTCCGTGAGAAGCACGTTGTAGCTCCCTCTCTCACCCCGGATGAGCTACCATAGACCTCGCGCAAACGCCCGCCAGATGCAAATCTGGCGGGCGTTTGCTCGAAAAATCCTGTTGTCAGAACAGCAGCATCTGGTCTGTTTTGACGGTTTTTTCCTGAAAAAGCGGCAGGCCGACCAGCAGTTTCATGCTAGCGTATTGCTTTTCGGTGACGGTCAGGCAACGCACCGAGCCTTCCGGCGGCAGGTTGTCCACCAGCCGTTTGGTATGCTTTTCCAGCGCGTCGCTGCCATTGAGCAGGCGGCCATAGACCGAGAACTGGATCATGTCGTAACCGTCGTTGATGAGAAAGCGGCGGAACACGGTATAAGCCCGGCGCTCGGCCTTGGTGACGACGGGGAGGTCGAAGAAAACCATCAGTCTCATGAATCGCCTGTTCTCCCCGCTCATGGGTCAGCACTCGAAGCGATGCGGCTCCAGCCCGATCAACGTGGGCAGTTCCAGCAGCCCGGCATCGCCGCCGTCATAAATCCGTGCCAGGCTTTCCACCGTCTGCTCGATGGCGGACAGCACGGACATCTTGCCGCGCGGCATGCCGACGTCCACGTTGAGAAGGCCAACCAGGGCCACCTTGTCTTTCGGCTGCAATTCGCCCTCCGATGAAGGCAGCATGTTCCTGACGTACAAGTCCACCAGGGGGCGGAAGGGTTCGATCAGGTCATCCGCCAGATTGAAGGCGTTCTGCTCACTGGCATGGAAGAGGCCAAAGGCAGGTAGCATGCCGTGGGCCACCAGCCCGCGCGCAATCGTGCCGCGCAACACGGCATAACCATAATCCAGCGCGGCATTGATGAAGCCATCCTCCACCCGCCGGAAACCCTTGCCGAAGAGTTGGGGGAAATAAAATGCCGCCGCCTGCCCCTCCATATGGTCACTGTCTCCGGAACGCACCCGCACCGCGTAGGAGTCCAGCCTGTCCCAACCCTCCCGCTCGGCAAGGCGCAGGCACGCAGCCTGATTGGCGATTTTGCGCCGCACGATAGCGGCCCAGGTTTGCTTGGCCGCCGGACGTGGCAAGTCCAGTTGCAGACGCATCCAGCGGGTGGCGCGGGAATGGGACAGGAAGGGCAGGAATACCCCGCTGGGGTGGTGCGTGTCGCCCGTGGCGAACAGGCTGATGCCGTACTCTCCGCAGGCGGACAACACGGGATGGGTGAGAGTGATTTCCCGGTGGTTGAGCAGGATGACGGCAATGTCCTCGAACGGCACGAAGGCCGTCTGCTCCTGCTCGATGGCAAGAGAATAATGCTCCCGGCGCAGCTTGGCCGGGAGGGAGACGACGACGCTACGCCAAGTCACGGCGTTGCTCCGGCGGAGCAGGGTAGCGGTTGCCGAGGACGTCCACGTTGAATTTCTCAACAGCTTCAGCCATTTTTACACCGATTCTCATCAGGCCATCTTTGCCAACATTCGCATTTCTATCATGTGCCCAGAGGGCAATTGCGCCCGTTGCACGGTCACATCCCGCATAGTAGCCAGAATAATTATCCTTTTTGAGCGCAACCCTCACAAAATCATTTGGATACAACGAGAAACAGAACTGAAAGCAGTCATCCACCAGCGTCCATTTCACCTCATCCTTGAACGCCACAATCGCCCGATTGGGCAGCCCCGTTACCCGGTGATGCACATACACCGGCACCAGATGGAATTTGCCCGCCTTGGTGAACACGTCCACCCGCAGCATGGTGTCGTTCTTGGCGACGCCGCCACGGATGGGGATGCCGGAGAGCTTGTCGATCACCATGGTTACGGTGCGCACGATGGGGCCGGTGGGGTTACCGTGTTTATCCGGCTTGCGGGGCAGGGCGCGCAGGCGTTCGATGTCGGCTTTTTCCTCGGCGGTGAGTTCGCGCTTGGCTTCCTTCACCGCTTTCTCGATTTCCCTGGCGCGCTTTTCCCGCTCCTCGCGCTTGCCCGCCCATTCGCGCAAGGCGGCGTAGAGCCTTTCGTTGCGGTGCGGATCAATCAGCTTGTCCACGTCACCAGGCTTCAGGTCGACCACGGAAACTTTCTGGATAACGCTGCCCGTCTGCTTTAGCCGCCCCGGCTGAGCGTAGATGGTTTCCTTGTGTACCGCGCCACCATTGCGCCGTTGCGGCGCGCGGGAAACGAACAAGGGGCGTAGTTTCTCCAATGCCTCCGCTGGGTAACTGCCCAGCCGCTCCATTTCAGCCCGCAAGACTTGCTGGTCGTCTATGCTTAGCCGCGCCAGCAGTTCGTCGCGGAAGTGCGGCCACGGCGCGGGGAAATGCTGTTCCAGCCGCTCAAGCATGGCGGGATTGACGATCTCGCCCGTTTCCATGTCTATGAGGCCCTCCCGCACTTTCTCCAATTCCTTGCGGCGGGAGTAGTCAGACAAGCGCTTGACCATGCCGTGGCTGCACGCCGCCACCACGGCGGCATCCAGCGCGTGGTGGCGGTCGGAGTCGGAGCGCACCTTCACCAGCCCCCAGCGGGTGCGCAGGAAGGCGGTCATTTGTCCGCTGAGCACCACGCAGCGCTTGGCTTCGCTGTCCTCATGCAGCTTGAGGTAACGCTCGACGTAGTTCTTGAAGAAGCGGCAGACGTAACGGGTGTCGTTAAGGTTGCGGTCGCGGAAATCCTGCGCCTCTTTCTCGCCAAAATCCTTCTTGAGCAAGCGGTTGCGTTTGGCTTGGCGATAGGTTTTGTTCGAGTTAACGAAGGCCACGAACCGCTGCCAGCGCTCGCTGTTTTCCTTGCCTTCCAGGTACTCGAACGGCGTCATGTTGCCTTTGTCGCGGTTTTCCCGCGTCAGCACCAGCACCCGGTTGTTCTTGCTGTCGTCGAAACTGCGCGAGTACGGCAGCGCATGGTCGATTTCGGTATACCCTGGCTCGAATAACCGGTTGATGTCCAGCGGCTCCAGGGAATAGGCGCATTTGCCATGCTGCTCGCGGTAAAGCTGCCATTTCTCGAAATCGCGGCCTTTGAGTTCGCCGGAGGCGTTGTATTCGGCGTTGAAAGCGGCGCGGTCTTTTTCGTTACGGTCGCGGAATTCTTCCTGTGCCTTCTTGACGTCCCGCCGTTCGTCGAACGGCTTGGACAAATCCCGCGCCATCTCGATGTGTACTTGATACGGAGAACCATAAACCTTGATAAGCGCATTCACTACCTTGCGCGCTTGGTTGAGCGCGCGCAGCACGACCGGGTTGCGCGGAATATCCAGTTCCTCGTTAAATTTCAGCCGTCCATCCTTGTCACGCCCGGTGTAGAAAGGCGGCAGATATTGATGCTCCCACTCCCCGGCCTTGAACAACTGGCTGTGGTGATACCCGGCCTTCTCGCACGCCTCGTCGTAGCGCGCGCCCTTTTCCATGTGCGGCAGGATATTGTAGAGCGCCTTGAGGGAAAGATTGCTGAACTTGTCGAAGCGCAAGGTGAGCAGCGCCTCCACCACCATTGCCTTCTCCGGCAGGTCGAGTTTGCCTAATTCCCGCTCGACTTCTTCGTCTTCCTTGTAAACGGATAGCACATGGGCGATTTCGTCGAGCAGTTGCGGCTTGCCGTCCAAGGCGGCGACGGAAATTCGCCGCCATTCGTCTCCCAGGCCGGCATCATTCAGGGTCTTGCGCAGAGCTTGCCAGCCGGGGAGTTTGACTAGCTTTTCGTCTTCCGGGTCTTTGGCTTTTTCCTCGGCTTTTTGCCTGTCGCTGGGGTAGGAAAGCCCGGCAAAGCGGAAGGCATCGGATAACCCGGCCTTGGTTAGCGCCTTGCGCAGTTGCTTGTAGCTGAAATCGCCCGCCTGGCTATAAGGCAAAGGCAACGCGATAGCGCGCTCCCCCTCGCTGAGCGGACGCAGCTTGCCGTCCACCACGATGCGCAGGTTGTTGAGGCGGGTCAGCCAGACATGGCGCTCGGCGGTAAAACTGGCCTTGGGGGTGCGGTATTCGCCTTTCTCCAAGGTGCATTTACCCAGCATCTTGAGCAGGTCTTCGCCGGAAAGCGCGGGCTTTTGCGCCCAGAACAGGCCGCTTTTCTTGTCTCCGTTGCCAAGAATCGCGTTTTCCAAGCGCTCGCTCGCGTAAGAGTTGCCGAATTGGCGCTGTTGCTCGAACAGCCGTTTCAGTTCATCGGCCAACAAGGCACGGGAAATCGCCTTGCTGTAGTCGCCGCGCTTATTGCGCTGGGCATCCGGGAATTCGCGGACAACCATCTCGGCTGCGGTACGGTAGCTTTTCTCCTGCATAAGCCTCTTGGTGCCCGCCAGGCCTTTCTTGACCGCGCCGCCCTCCTTGTCCTCGTCGGCCTTCTTTTCCTCGGCCTTGCTCATCCAATGGAAACCGCGATGTTTGACGAGGTGGTACAGTACCCGCGCCCATTCTTCTGCCCCCAATTTGCGGTCGAGCGCCGCCACCCGCAAGTGCCACAGATTGGGTGTCTTGAAACCTTTCGATGGCGGCTGTTTGAGAATGCCGACATCGGCAATAAGCCCTTCACGCTTCAACCGCCGCGCCAGCTTGGTGAGCCGCCATGCCCGGCGACGCAGGCGGCGGCGCAGCAACCGGGCGGCGCGGCGGGCAAGATTGAGCGATTCGCCCTTGTCGGCGGTTTCCGCCTTGTCGAAGCAGCGCACGCCCAGGTCGATGATACGGTTATCCCCCAATACCGCCCATCCAACCGAGGCGATTCCGATATCCAATCCAAAAGACAGCGAACCGTGATAATTGTTCTTGCCTGTCATCTCCATCCTCCGTAATATTCCAACCGTTGTAGTTCATCCGGGGTGAGAGCCGTTGCTACAATAAAGAATCGAAAGATTCTGTATCCAAGCCCAGCCTTCGCGCTGGGCTTTTCATTGGAACGCCCGCTTTTTACATCATTTCCCCTTGCCCCCGAGGGATTATCATACTTGACTACACATAGTAGTCGTTTTTCAAGAAGATAGCCGGAACACACCATGCCTGTGGCTCCAATACGCCCCGACACCCAGCGCCTGCTGGCTGACATCGCCGAAGAAACCTGCCAGACCCGTTTTCTCACCGGCATCGGCGAACTGGACAGCCGCGTAATGGCGGCCATGGGAGAGGTGCCGCGCCATGCCTTCGTGCCCGAGGACCTGCGCCCCCGCGCCTACGATAACGGCCCCCTGCCCATCGGCCACGGCCAGACCATTTCCCAGCCCTTCATCGTCGCCCTGATGACCGACCTCCTGCGGCCCAGGGCCGGCGACGCCATACTGGAAGTGGGCGCCGGCTCCGGTTACCAGGCGGCGGTGCTGGCCGAACTGGCGAAGCGGGTGTACACCGTGGAAATCGTCCCTTCCCTGGCGAAAGAGGCGGCGGAAAGGCTGGAGCGCCTTGGCTACGGCAACGTGGAAGTACGTTGCGGCGACGGCTACGGCGGCTGGCCGGAACACGCTCCCTTCGACGGCATCCTGGTGGCCGCCGCCGCTCCCCATGTCCCCCAGCCCCTGGTGGACCAACTCAAGCCCGGCGGCCGCCTGGTAATCCCCGTCGGGCTGCCCTACTCCGCCCAGGAGTTGTTGCTGATCGAAAAATCCCCCGACGGCGGCCTCGTCCGGCGCACCGTCCTCCCCGTCGCCTTCGTTCCCCTTACCGGCGGCCTGGGGCATTGACTGGCCCGCCCGGCGGCGGGATGATATCGCTCTTATACAAGACCAGCGCCGCCAAGCACGGCGCTCAACCCGAAGGAGAGCGCAAGAATGTCACAAACAAAAATCCTGCTGGACGAGTCCGATATCCCCACTCACTGGTACAACGTCGTCGCCGACATGCCCAACCCGCCCGCCCCGGTGCTGGGACCAGACGGCCAGCCCATCGGCCCGGAAGCCCTGGCACCGATTTTCCCCATAAGTCTGATCGAGCAGGAAGTCTCGGCGGAACGCTGGATAGCCATTCCCGATGCGGTGCGGGAAGCCTATCGCCTCTACCGCCCTTCCCCGATGTTCCGCGCCCACCGGCTTGAAGCGGCCCTGGGCACGCCGGCGAAGATTTACTACAAATACGAAGGTGTTTCCCCCGCCGGCTCCCACAAGGTCAACACGTCCATTCCCCAGGCCTATTACAACAAGGAAGCCGGCATCAAGCGCATCGCCACCGAAACCGGCGCCGGCCAATGGGGTTCCTCCATGGCCCTGGCGGGACAGATGTTCGGCCTGGAAGTGCGGGTGTACATGGTCAAGATCAGCTATCAGCAAAAGCCCTACCGCCGCTCCATGATGACTACCTGGGGAGCCGAGGTGTTCCCCAGCCCGAGCAGGGAAACCCAGGCCGGGCGCGCCGCCCTGGAAGCCGACCCGGACAGCCAGGGCTCCCTGGGCCTCGCCATTTCCGAGGCGGTGGAAGAAGCCGCCTCCCGGGCCGACACCAACTACGCCCTGGGCTCGGTGCTCAACCATGTCCTGCTCCACCAAACGGTGATCGGCCTGGAAGCCAAGAAGCAGTTTGAAAAAGCAGGGGACTATCCGGACATGATCTTCGCCCCCTGCGGCGGCGGCTCCAACTTCGGCGGCGTGGCGTTCCCTTTCCTCGCGGACAAGGCGGCCGGTAAGAACGTGCGTCTGGTGGCGGTGGAGCCCACCTCCTGCCCGACCTTGACCCGCGGCCATTACGCCTATGACTTCGGCGACACCGCCAAGCTCACGCCGCTCATGAAGATGTACACCTTGGGCCACGATTTCATGCCCCCCGGCATCCACGCCGGCGGCCTGCGCTACCACGGCGACTCGACCCTGGTGTCCCAGCTCTACCACGAGAAGCTGGTGGAGGCGGTGGCCGTGCCCCAGATCGCCACCTTCCAGGCGGGCGTATTGTTCGCCCGCACCGAGGGCATCATCCCGGCTCCCGAATCCAACCACGGCATCGCCGCCTGCATCGACGAGGCCTTGCGCTGCAAGGAGAGCGGCGAAGGGAAAACCCTGTTCTTCAACCTTTCCGGCCACGGCCATTTCGACATGGGGGCCTACGACCGCTACTTCGCCGGCGAACTGGAGGACTACGCCTACCCGGAGGAGGCCATCAACGCCGCCCTGGAGCGCCTGCCCAAGGTTGCCTAGCGCCTATCGAAGCACCTTTCAGCGCGGCCCTGTCATCGGGAGGTGGCAGGGCCACGTTATTTAATTAGACGCTTGTCACAAGACTTTTTTAGAATAGCGTTTTAGCCCACCCGCCAACCGAGCCAGGCCCATGTCCGAAAAAGAAGAACTCAGACTCAAGGAGAGCCTTCAGGA
>JAGUYQ010000041.1 GCA_020061285.1 Betaproteobacteria bacterium | reverse complement strand
GATATGGTTCACTTGCCCGCCGCGAGGCGGGAGGCGGGACGCTATCCCAACGTGCGCTGCATCGAGTGGGACGTCACCGAATGTGCGGCTGATTTGATGGCGGGCGGCGATGGCCGGATAGGCGCGGAGCGGGTGCCCTCGGCCTTTTTACGGGAAGAGCCGGTGGATTGGGTCGCCTCGGTCAACCTGTTGTCCCAGTTGCCCTTGCTGCCGCTGGCTTGGCTGGGGCAGCCGTCGTCGCCGACGCCCCCCTTGGCCTTGACGCTGATGCAGCGTCACCTCGATTACCTGTCCCGTTTCCGCGCTCCCGTATGCCTGGTGGTCGACGCCGAACAGCTTGGCGTGGACGGGGCGGGAGAGGTGGCCGAGCGGACGGACCTCGACACGCCTCTCGGCTTGTCGGCCCACGCCTTCGATCAGTGGTGGTGGGACTTGGCACCTCTGGGGGAAGCGGGTAGAGAATTTGCCATCCGCCACCGGGTCGTGGCCTGCCGCTGGCCGAGCGGCCAGGCCTTGCCAGGGGGAGCCGCGCGGACATGACAAGCCGGACCGTTCTTTTCGGCGCTTTCGACCGCCACAACTTCGGCGACATGCTCTTTCCCCACGTGGCGGCGGCCTTGCTGGGGGGAAAGACGGCACTGTTCGCCGGCGTGGTGGAACGGGACCTGGGCCCTGTCGGCGGCCATCGCACCGCTGCGTTGCATTCCTTGGCGAGAGAACTCGAATCGGCAAGCGTTAACCTCATCCATGTCGGCGGGGAAATTCTCACCTGCGATGCTTGGCAGGTCGCCGTGATGGCATTGCCGCCCGACCAGGCGCGGCGGGCCATCGCCGCCCACGATGGTGATGCCGCAGGGCGCTTGGCCTGGGGGCACCGCCAGTTGCAACGGCAACGGCTGGCGCCCTACGTGGCCGAGAAGGGCTTGTTTTCCCATCCAAGAGCCTGGGTTTTTTGCGGCGTGGGCGGTGTCGAGTGGGCGGATGTGCCAAGCGATTTCCGCGCCGAGGTGCTGGAGGTTTTAAAACAGGCGGACTATCTCAGCGTGCGGGACCGGTTTACCCAGGTACTGTTGGCCGAAGAGGGGATCGCGGCGAAGCGGGTGCCCGACCCGGCGGTGATGGTCGAAGAGCTGTTCGGCGATCAGGTGCGGCAACGCCTGAAGTCCGGCGAGGTGGCCCAGGCGCGGGCGGCCTTCCCGCAGGGGTATGTGGCGGTTCAGTTCAGCGCCGATTTCGGCGACGATGCCACCCTGGCTGTCTTGGCGGAGCAACTCGACCGTGTGGCGTCGGAACGGGGGCTGGGGCTGGTTTTCTTCCGCGCCGGAGCGGCGCCCTGGCATGACGACCTGGAACCTTATCGTCGCTTGATTCCCCGTTTGCGCCACGGCGCCGGGCGGGTTTTCGAATCCCTCGACCTATGGGACATCTGCGCCCTCATCGCCGGCAGCCGGGGCTACTGCGGCAGCAGCCTGCACGGGCGCATCGTGGCGGCGGCATTCGCCCTGCCGCGCTTGAATATCGTCCACCCCGGCCCGTCCGCTAAGCCGGGCAAACAAGAGGCTTATGCCAGGACCTGGGAAGAGGGCTATCTCGGCGTCACGGCCGTGGAAGGGGTGGCCGAGGGCATGGAGCTTGCCCTGGCAACGGAAGAAGCGGACAGGGTGCGAAGCGCCGAGCGGCTCCGCGCCCTGTATCGGCAGGGCGCCGCCGAGTGGATGGCGCTATTGGCTTGACGGCAAATACCGCTTAACTTAACGCCATTCCAACCGCTGTAGATGTCAACTGTCGCCTGGGGGCATGGAAAATGGACAAGGAATCGGAGTTGGCCTGCCTGGTTTACGTCAGCCAGGACATTCAACACCTGGGAGAGGCGGAAATCGCGCAACTGTTGCCGCGGTGGAGCGAAAAGAACGACCGCCTCCACGTGACGGGCTTGCTGATCCGCGACGAGGATTCGTTCCTGCAAGTCCTGGAAGGCGAAAAGAAGGTGATCGACGACCTGTTCCAGACCATCTCCCGCGACAGCCGCCACGCCAAAATCACCAAGCTGGTGGAGACGCCGATCAAGGAACGGAGCTTCAGCGACTGGAGCATGAAGTACGCAACGGTGGCCCACGGGAACTCGGGGGTCCTGCCGGAACTGATGGATTACCTGGGGAATAAGCTGCCCCTGGAGCGCGTGGCGTCCGGCGGCATCAAGAAGCTCCTGGACGACTTTCTCGAGGGGAAATGGCACCTGCGGGCGGTGGAGGTCATCACCATCGATTGAGCCGCAGGAACAGGCCAAAGGATTGTGACGTCGTCCGCTCGGTCACTCACCTAAAACGAAGCCAGTTTTCATTACCCCAGCTTGTCGTCCGCAAGGTGGTAATGGGGGTCTTCCCCCACATTGATTTCCACCATGTCCTTGGCGTTGGTCAGCACTTCCAGGCAATCCGGGCTGAGGTGGCGCAGGTGCAGGCGCTTGCCGGCCTGCTGATAGCGCGTGGCGAGGCTGTCGATGGCCTCGACGGCGGAATGGTCCACGACGCGGGCGCGGCGGAATTCCACCACCACCTCGTCCGGGTCCTCCTTCGGCGTGAACAGGGCCTGGAATCCGGCTGTCGAGGCGAAGAACAAGGAGCCCTCCAGTTCGTAGATTTTCCAGCCCTTGCCGTCGAGATAGGCCCGCACCTTGATGTGCTTGGCGTGTTGCCAGGCGAAGACCAGGGCGGAGATGACGATACCGGTGACCACGGCGATGGCCAGATCGGTGAGTACCGTAATCACGGTCACCGCGACCACGACGAAGGCATCGCTGCGGGGCACCTTGCACATGGCGGTGAGGCTGCCCCATTCGAAGGTCTTTTCCGACACCACGAACATCAGGCCGATCAGGGCGGCGAGGGGAATCATCTCGATCCACTGCGATGCGAACAGGATGAACGACAGCAAGAACAGCGCGGCCGCGATGCCGGACAGGCGTTGGGTGGCGCCGTTGCCGACGTTGATCATGCTCTGGCCGATCATGGCGCAGCCGCCCATGCCGCCGAAAAAACCGGTGACGACGTTGGCCGAGCCCTGGGCCATGCACTCCCGGTTGGGCATGCCGCGGGTGTCGGTCATTTCGTCGATCAGGTTGAGGGTCAGCAGGGATTCGATCAGGCCGATGGCGGCGAGAATCAGGCTGTAGGGGAAAATGATTTTCAGGGTTTCCCAGGTCAACGGCACCTGGGGCAAGTGGAACTGGGGCAGGCCGCCCTCGATGGAAGCCACGTCGCCAACGGTCTTGGTGTCGATGCCGGCGAAGATCACCAGCAGTGAAACCG
>JAGUYQ010000056.1 GCA_020061285.1 Betaproteobacteria bacterium | reverse complement strand
GGAGCGGGTGGCCTCCCTGCCGGAAGTGGACAGCGTCATGGCGGCCATCGTCGGCAGCGCCGGCCTGCGACCGTCGCTGGCCGCCGCCAAGGCGGGTAAACGTATCCTGCTGGCGAACAAGGAAACCCTAGTGGTGTCCGGCCGGCTGTTCATGGAGGAGGTGCGGCGCAGCAGTGCCGTCCTGCTGCCCATCGACAGCGAGCACAACGCCGTGTTCCAATCCTTGCCCACCGACTACCGGCGCGGACTGGAAACGGTAGGGGCGAGACGTATCATGCTTACCGCCTCCGGCGGACCGTTCCGCCAGACTCCTCAGGCGGAATTGGAGAAGGTCACGCCCAAGCAGGCCTTGGCCCACCCCAATTGGGTGATGGGGCCGAAAATTACCATCGACTCGTCCACCTTGATGAACAAGGGCTTGGAAGTGATCGAAGCCCACTGGCTGTTCGACGCCGCGCCGGAGCAGATCGAGGTGGTGGTGCATCCCCAGAGCGTGATCCATTCCATGGTGGAGTATGTGGACGGGTCGGTGCTGGCCCAACTGGGCAACCCCGACATGCGCACGCCCATCGCCTACGCCCTGGGTTTCCCGGAGCGCCTGGACGCGGGGGTGTCCCCCCTGGACCTGTTCAAGATCGCCCGTCTGGATTTCGAAGCACCGGATTTTTCCCGTTTCCCCTGCCTGTCCTTGGCCTACCAGGTATTGGCCAGGGGGGGCACCGCCCCGGCGGTGCTCAATGCCGCCAACGAGGTGGCGGTGGAGGCTTTCCTGGCGGAGCGGATTCCCTTCCTCGGTATCCCCCGTTTGATCGAGAAAGTGCTGGAGCAATCCACCATCGGTGAAGTGGAAACCTTGGGCCAAGTGCTGGCGGCCGACCGTGATGCCCGCATGCTGGCCGCGGAGTGGCTAGAAGTCCACAGCCGAGTCGAGGCTTGAGCCGATGACGACCTTGCTGGCTTTCGTCGTCGTCCTGGGTATCCTGATCGTGGCCCATGAACTGGGCCATTACTGGGCGGCACGGGCGTGTGGCGTGAAGGTGTTGCGTTTTTCCGTCGGCTTCGGTAAACCCCTGTTTTCCTGGCGGGTGGGGGCCGATAAGACCGAATGGGCGATTGCGGCTTTTCCCTTGGGGGGCTACGTCAAAATGCTCGACGAGACGGAAGAGGCCGTGCTCCCCGAAGAGGCTGGCCGTGCCTTCAACCGGCAGACGGTGGGGCGGCGGATGTTTATCGTGGCTGCCGGCCCTTTGGCCAATTTTGCCCTGGCCATTCTGCTGTACTGGTTTTTTTTCGTCCACGGCTTCGTCGGCTTGCGGGCGGTGGTCGCCGAGCCCCCTCCCGGCAGTCCCGCCGCGGTGGCCGGATTCAAGAATGGCGATGCCGTGACGGCAGTGGGTGGCGAGCCGGTGGCGGCATGGCAAGACTTGCGCTGGCGCCTGCTGCGCCAGGCGGTAGAAGGCGGGTCCGTCCCCATGGCGGTGCGGACGGAGGGGGGCGGCGTCTTGAACCGTCAACTCGATGTCCGTTCCTTGTCGCCGGATGATATGGAAGGGGATGTCTTGGGCAAGCTGGGATTCATCCCTTTCCAGCCGGTGTTGTCGCCGGTGATCGGCGAACTGGTTCCGGGGGGCGCGGGGGAGTTGGCCGGACTGCGGCGGGGGGACAAGGTCGAAGCGGTCAACGGCGAAAGCATCCACCGCTGGCAGGAGCTGGTGCAATGGGTGCAGGCGCATCCCGGCCAGCCCCTGGCATTCGACATCCGGCGGAACAACCAGCCTCTTGCCGTTACCGTGGTGGCCGCGTCGGTGGAGGAAAAGGGGCGTGTCATCGGCAAGATCGGGGCGGCGCCTTGGGTCGATCAGCGCCTGGTGGAGAGCCTGTTGGTGGAGGTGAACTACCCGGCCCATATAGCCGTGGTCAAGGCGGTGGAGAAGACTTGGGACATGGCGGCATTCAGCCTGGAAATGCTGGGGCGCATGGTGGTGGGGCAGGTGTCCTGGAAGAATATCAGCGGGCCGCTGACCATTGCGGACTATGCCGGCCAGTCGGCGCGCTCGGGGTGGTTTTCCTTTCTGAGCTTTCTGGCCCTCATCAGCGTCAGCCTCGGGGTGCTGAACCTGCTGCCCGTCCCCTTATTGGATGGGGGGCATTTGATGTATTATATTGCCGAGCTCATCAAGGGAAGTCCCGTATCCGAGAAAACCATGGCTATCGGTCAGCAGGTCGGTATGGCTTTGCTGGCGCTGCTGATGGTTTTTGCTTTTTATAACGATATTAACCGGTTGATCGCCAACTGAAGCCACTTATGAAACCGACAAAAATAGCGCTGCTGATAATGGGGTTGTACTGTGGTTCCGCTTGGGCCATGCAGCCGTTCGTGATCAAGGATATTCGGGTCGAGGGCATCCAGCGCACCGAGGCGGGGACGGTTTTCAGTTACCTGCCGGTGAAGGTGGGCGATACCCTGGACGACGAGAAAGTTTCCCAATCCGTGAAGGCGTTGTTCGCCACCGGTTTCTTCAAGGACGTTCGTTTGGAATCGGAAGGGGAAACCCTGGTGGTGATGGTGCAGGAGCGACCGGCCATCTCCCAGATCGATTTCGTCGGCCTCAAGGAGTTCGACAAGGATAAGCTGAAGGAAGGCCTGAAGCAGGCCGGACTCGCGGAAGGACGAATTTTCGACCGCTCCATGCTGGATAAGGCGGAGCAGGAGCTGAAGCGCCAGTATTTCAGCCGCGGCAAATACGCGGTGACGATCAAGACCACGGTCACCCCCCTGGAACGCAACCGGGTGGCGATCCGCTTCGACGTGGACGAGGGGACTGTGGCCAAGATTCGCCAGATCAACATCGTCGGCAACCAAGCCTTTTCTGAAAAAGAACTCCTCAAGCAATTCGTTCTTTCCACGCCAGGATGGATGACGTGGTGGAGCAAGAACGACCAGTATTCCAAGGAAAAACTTTCCGGGGACCTGGAGAATATGCGTTCCTACTACCTCAACCGGGGCTACCTGGAATTCAATATCGATTCCACCCAGGTGTCCATTACGCCGGACAAGCAGGGCATCTACATTACCGTCAACATCACCGAAGGGGAAAAATACACCGTTTCCGAGGTGAAGCTGGCCGGGGAAATGCTGGTGCCCGAGGAGGAGTTGCGCAAGCTGATCAAGGTCAAGCCGGGTCAGGTGTTTTCCCGTGAGAAGCTGACCGAATCCAGCAAGCTGATCGGCGACCGTTTGGGCAATGACGGCTATGCCTTCGCCAACGTTAACGCCGTGCCGGAACTGGACAAGGAAAAGCATCAGGCGGCCTTCACCTTTTTCATCGACCCCGGCCGCAGAGTCTATGTGCGCCGCATCAATCTCACCGGCAACACCAAGACACGGGACGAAGTCATCCGCCGGGAAATGCGGCAGATGGAAGGCGGCTGGTACTCCACCGAGAAGGTCAAGCGTTCGCGGGAGCGGGTGGACCGCTTGGGGTATTTCAAGGACGTCAACGTGGAAACCCCGGCCGTGGCGGGAACCACCGACCAGGTGGACGTCAATGTCAACGTTGAGGAGCGGCCTACCGGCAGCATGATGCTGGGCGCGGGCTTTTCCAGTTCGGAAGGCATCCTGTTCAGCGGTTCGGTGTCGCAGAACAACTGGCTGGGAACGGGCAAGAGCTTGTCCACCCAGTTCAGCAACGGCCGAATCAACAAAATCTACTCGGTTTCCTACACGGATCCCTATTGGACCGTGGATGGGATCAGCCGCGGCTTTGACGCCTACAAGCGCAAGGTCGATGCCACGGCACTGTCCGCCCTGGCTGGGTATTCGTCCGATTCCCTCGGCGCCGGCGTTCGTTTTGGCGTGCCTCTCAACGAGTACGACAACATCAATTTCGGCCTCGCCTACGACAACACCAAGATTAGCCTGGGGAGCAACGCCACCCAGCGCTATATCGATTTCGTGAACCAATACGGCGAGAGCAATTCCACTTTGCGGGGCGACCTGGGCTGGGCGCGGGACAGCCGGGACAGCCTGACCTACACCACCAAGGGAACCTTGCAACGGGTTTATGGCGAAATGGGCTTGCCGGGCGGTAAGCTGAAATACTACAAGGCGAACTATCAAATCCAGTGGTTCCGCCCACTGAGCGATACCTTTACCCTGATGCTGAACGGCGAGGCGGGGGTTGGCAACGGCTACGGCAGCACCAAGGATTTGCCGTTCTTCAAGAACTTCTATGCTGGGGGGGTGACCTCGGTGCGGGGCTACGATACAGCCTCTATTGGCCCAAAGGACAGCCAAGGGTATGCGCTGGGTGGCAACAAACGGGTCGTGGCCAATGCCGAGGTGCTGTTCCCCTTCCCCGGCCTGCGCAACGACAAGTCGGTGCGCATGAGCTTGTTCGCGGATGCCGGCGCCATCTACAACAAGGGGGATTCCGGCGGCGGTTTACGCTATTCCACCGGCCTGGCGGTGAGCTGGATTTCCCCCTTCGGCCCTCTGAAATTCAGCTTGGCCAAGCCCCTCAATACCAAAGAGGGAGACAAGTTGCAGAAATTCCAGTTCCAGATGGGTTCCACATTCTAGATAGACCGAGGAGAACGATGTTGAAAAAGTCCTATATGCTGGCCGCCCTGTTGGCGGGGCTGACCCTGGCGCCTTCAGCGGCACTGGCGGAAATGAAGGTGGGGTTCGTGAACACCGATCGCGTGTTTCGTGAAGCGGCGCCCGCGGTGAAGGCCCAGAAGAAATTGGAAAAGGAATTCGCCACCCGTGAGCAGGACCTGCAAAAGCTGGCGAAACAGGCTCGCGACCTCCAGGCGAAACTGGAAAAAGACGGCGTGACCATGAGCGAAACCGACCGCCGCAACAAGGAGCGGGACCTGGCCAACCTCAACCGCGAATTCCAGCGTCAGCAACGGGAATTCCGCGAGGACCTCAACTTGCGCCGCAACGAGGAATTGGCCAGCGTTCAGGAGCGCGCCAATAAGGTGATCATGTCCATCGCCGAAAGCGAAAAATTCGATCTCATCTTGCAGGAGGCGGTGTACGCCAGTCCGCGGATCGACATTACCGACAAGGTATTGAAGGCGTTGTCCACGGGCAATTGATGAAGCGGCGGGACCGTCCAGCGGCTTATTCCCTGAAGCAGATTGTCGAGCAGATTGGCGGTGAACTGCTGGGGGACGGCAACGTCCGAATCACCCAGGTTGCGCCGCTGGATACCGCCAAACCCGATCATCTCAGCTTCTTTATCCACGGAAAATACCGGCGGCAGTTGCAAACTACGGCTGCCGGTGCGGTGATCGTGGGAGAGGCCGAGCGGGACGCGACCCCGCTTCCCCGTATCGTCAGCGCCAATCCCTACGCTTATTTTGCAAAGGCTTCGGCCCTGTTGAACCCCCAATCCCCCGAGTTGCCAGCAGGGGTTCACCCTTCCGCCGTGGTGGATGCGTCGGCGACGGTTGCCGGGAGTGCGCGGGTCGGCGCCCATGTGTGGATCGGCCGCAATGTCCGGATCGGTGAACGAGCGACGATTTATCCCAACTGCTGTATCGGGGACGATGCGGTGGTGGGGGACGATACGGTCGTCTATCCCAATGTCACGATTTACCGGGAGTGCGAAATTGGCCGCCGCGTTATCGTCCATGCCGGGGCGGTGATCGGGGCGGATGGATTCGGCTTGGCCCTGGAGCAGGGGAAGTGGCTGAAAATTCCCCAGGTCGGGGCCGTGATCATCGGCGACGATGTGGAAATCGGCGCCAATACCACCATTGATCGCGGTGCCTTGGAGGATACGGTGATCGAGGAAGGGGTCAAACTGGATAATCAGATCCAGGTGGCCCACAACGTCCGTATCGGCGCCCACACCGCCATGGCCGGGTGCGTGGGTGTTGCCGGCAGCGCCAAGATCGGCCGCCATTGCACGGTGGGTGGCGCCTCGGTGATTCTCGGCCATCTGGAGATAGCCGACTGCGTGAACGTATCGGCGGGTACCTTGGTGACCAAGTCGATCGCCGCATCGGGAACCTATACCTCGGCCATGCCTTTTTCGACCCACGAGGCATGGTTGAAGAACGCCGCCCATTTGCGCCATCTGGACGCGATGGCACAGCGGATCAAACAACTGGAAGCTAGATTGCAAGCCTTGGAAAGGGACGAATCTTGAGTGCGATGGATATCCATGAAATCCTGAAAAATCTTCCACACCGCTATCCTATCCTGCTGGTGGACCGTGTGCTGGAGGTCGTTCCGGGGGAACGCATCGTGGCCCTGAAGAACGTCAGCGTGAACGAACCTTTCTTCCCCGGTCATTATCCCCACCATCCGGTCATGCCCGGCGTGCTGATCGTCGAGGCCCTGGCACAGACCGCCGCCATCCTTTCCTTCAAGACCATGGGAGACGGTCCCGACGACAAGTCCGTGTACTATTTCGTCGGCATCGACGGCGCCCGCTTCAAGCGCCCGGTCAGTCCCGGCGACCAGTTGATCATGGAGGTTTCCATCATCGCCAACAAGCGGGGGCTATGGAAATTCGCCGCCGTCGCCAAGGTGGACGGCCAGGTGGCCACCGAGGCGGAACTGATGTGCACCGTTCGGCCCATCGAATGAGTATCCACTCTACCGCCATCGTCCACGAGGGCGCCAAGCTGGCGGCCGGTGTCACGGTCGGCCCCTATTCCGTGATCGGCGAGCATGTCGAGATCGGGGAGGGATCCACCGTCGGCCCCCACGTGGTGATTCAGGGCCACACGACCATCGGCCGCGACAACCGCATCTTTCAGTTTTCCTCCCTCGGGGAGGAGCCCCAGGACAAGAAATACAACGGTGAGCCGACCCGCCTGGAAATCGGGGACCGCAACGTCATCCGCGAGTTTTGCACCTTCAATTGCGGCACCGCGCAGGATGCCGGCGTCACGAGGGTCGGGAACGACAACTGGATCATGGCCTACGTGCATCTGGCCCACGATTGCCAGATCGGCAACAACACCATTTTCGCCAACAACGCCCAGTTGGCCGGGCACGTCAAAGTCGGCGACTACGCCATCCTTGGCGGTTTTACCGTGGTTCACCAGTTCGTGCACATGGGCGCCCATTCCATTACCGCCATGGGAACCATCGTGTTGCAGGATATCCCTCCCTATGTGACCGCGGCGGGGAATAGCGCCAAGCCCTACGGCCTAAACAGCGAGGGGCTGAAACGCCGCGGCTTCAGTTCGGATACCCTGGCACGGCTGAAACGGGCTTACAAAACCCTGTACAAATCCGGCCTGACCCTTGAGCAGGCCAAGCAGTCCTTGGCGGAACAGTCCGCCGGTTGTCCCGAAATTCGCCCTCTGCTGGATTTTTTGGCGGTTTCCAGCCGCGGCATTATCCGTTAATTCCGCGCGGGTGGAGCAATCAGTGGAACGTCAGCACAACAGGAGAATCGCGCTGGTGGCCGGGGAGGCCTCCGGGGACTTGTTGGGCGCCCATCTTATCCAGGCCTTGAGAAAGTACCTGCCGGATGCCGAGTTCGTCGGCATCGGCGGGCCGAGGATGGAAAGCGCCGGGATGAAGGTGCTGTTCCCGATGGAAAAACTGGCGGTGCGGGGCTATGTGGAGGTTTTGCGCCACTATCGGGAAATCGTCGGCATCCGCAAGAAGCTGAAACGTTTGTGGCTGGCCGAAAAGCCGGATATTTTCATCGGCATCGACGCCCCCGACTTTAACCTTTCCCTGGAGCAGGCTTTAAAGAGAAGCGGCGTGCCCACGGTCCACTACGTCAGCCCCTCGATCTGGGCCTGGCGGCGGGAGCGGATGCGCCAGATTGCCCAATCGGTCACCCATATGCTGGCACTTTTCCCCTTCGAGAAGCCCTTGTACGACGAGGCAGGGATTCCCGCCTCCTATGTCGGCCACCCCTTGGCCGACGTGCTGCCACTGGAACCTGATCGTGGCACGGCGCGGGACCTGCTCAAGCTGCGAAGGGAGGGCACCATCGTCGCCTTGCTGCCGGGCAGCCGTCAGAGCGAACTACAGGCCATGGCCGACCTGTTCATCCGCACGGCCCAGCGCATGGTGGAGCTCCGGCCGGAGATTTCCTTCCTGGTGCCCCTGGTGAGCCGCGAAACCCGCCAACTGTTCGAGGAAACCCTCTACCGGCTCAAGGCCCAGGACTTGCCGCTGACCATTCTTTTCGGCCACGCCCATGACGCCTTGGTTGCCTGTGATGGGGCATTGGTCGCGTCGGGGACGGCAACCTTGGAAACGGCTCTGCTGAAGCGGCCGATGGTTATTTCCTACAAGATGCCCGATTTGAGTTGGCGCATCATCAAACGCAAAAAATACCTCCCCTACGTCGGCTTGCCCAATATCCTAGCCGGCCGTTTCCTGGTGCCGGAACTGATCCAGGAGGACGCGACGCCGGATAATCTGGCTCAGGCGCTTCTCAATCTGCTGCAAGACAAAGGCGTGGCGGCTGGCTTGCAACAGGTTTTTACCCAGATGCACCAGGAACTGCGGCAGAACACGGCGGAAAAGGCGGCCGCGGCGGTTTTGCAGTGTTTGGCCGTCCGCGCATGAAGCCAGCCCTGATTTGCGGGGTGGATGAGGCCGGGCGCGGCCCCTTGGCTGGGGCGGTGTTCGCTGCGGCGGTGATTCTCGATCCGGAGCGTCCCATCGCGGGCTTGGCCGATTCCAAGAAATTGAGCGAAAAGAAGCGCGACGTCTTGGCCGAGCGCATCAAGGCCGATGCGGTGGCGTGGGCGGTGGCGTGGGCGAATGTGGAGGAAATCGACCGCTTGAACATTCTCCAGGCCAGCTTGCTGGCCATGCGGCGAGCGGTGGAAGGGTTGCAGGTGACGCCTGCCAGGGTCATGGTGGACGGCTTGCATTGCCCGCCTTTGCCCATGCCCAGCGAGGCTGTGGTTAAAGGCGACAGCAAGGTGGCGGAAATTTCCGCTGCGTCGATTTTGGCCAAGACGGCCCGGGATGCGGAAATGCTGGTGCTGAATCAGGGGTTTCCCCAATATGGTTTTGACCGTCATAAGGGTTATCCTACGGCTGAGCATTTGGAGTTGTTGCGTTTGCACGGCGCGTCGGCGGTTCACCGCCGGAGTTTTGCCCCGGTGAAGAAAGTAATTGCGGAGAGAGGCTTATGATGACCGGCTTGGCATTGACCTTGCACCTGTTGGGCGCCGTGGTCTGGGTGGGGGGGATGTTCTTCGCCCACATGGCGCTGAGGCCGGTGGCGGCCGCCGTGCTGGAACCGCCGCAACGGCTTACTTTGTTGGCCGGCGTTTTCTCGCGGTTTTTCCCCTGGGTGTGGTTGTCGATCGTCTTGCTCCTTTCCACCGGCTTGTACTTGGTCGGGTTGCTCGGAGGCTTCGGCAGCGTGGCGGTCAACGTGCATATCATGACCGCCCTTGGCTTTCTCATGGTGCTGATTTATTGTTTCATCTATTTCGTGCTGTTTAGCCGCCTGAAGGCAGAGGTGAAAAATGAGAACTGGAAAGCGGCAGGGGCGGCCTTGGGAAGCATTCGCAAGCTTATCGCCGTGAACCTGGGTCTCGGCTTGGCGATCGTTGCCATCGCCAGATTGGGAGCGGTATTCGGCTGAAATCTTTGGTCGTTGTCCGATTTGAAACTATCTCGCCGGTAGGGACGGTCAGCCGGTGGAGCAAGGATTAGACGAATCATGTTTGTTATCATCGGCTACATCATCGTTCTTGGGTCGGTCTTCGGCGGCTTTGCCATGGCGGGCGGCCACCTCGGGTCCCTACTGCAGCCCATAGAACTGCTGATGATCGGCGGAGCGGCGGCGGGAGCTTTCGTGGCTGCGAACGGCGTTAAGGTGATCAAGGCCACCCTCAAATCTGTACCGCTGCTTCTCAAGGGGTCGAAATTCAACAAGGCCCTTTACATGGAACTCCTGGCGCTGCTGTACGAAGTCCTTGCCAAGGTGCGCAAGGAAGGTTTGATGGCGATCGAGTCCGATGTCGATACCCCGCACGATAGCCCCTTGTTCTCGAAATATCCCATGATTCTCGCCGACCATCATGCGGTGGAATTCTTGACCGATTATCTGCGCATCATGGTGGGTGGCAACCTCAACGCCTTCGAAATCGAAAATCTGATGGACAACGAAATCGAAACCCATCATCACGAAGGGCAGGTGCCGGTTTCCGCCTTGTCGCGCGCGGCGGACGGCATGCCGGCTTTCGGTATCGTGGCGGCGGTGATGGGGGTGGTGCATACCATGTCCAACGCCGACAAGCCACCTGCCGAGCTTGGTCTGATGGTGGCTCATGCCCTGGTGGGAACCTTCCTCGGCATTCTGCTCGGTTACGGTTTCGTCGGCCCGCTGTCTACGCTGCTGGAGCACCGCTTGAGCGAGTCCAGCAAATTGCTCGAGTGCATCAAGATCACCCTCCTCGCCAGCCTGAACGGTTACGCGCCACAAGTGGCGGTGGAGTTCGGGCGCAAAGTGCTGTATTCCACCGAACGGCCCTCTTTCATGGAATTGGAAGAGCATGTCAAGCAGGCCAAGTCCCGTTGACAGGGAGTGAGCGGCGATGAGCGACGATTCCCAGCGCCCCATCATCATCAAGCGCATCAAGAAAGGGCATGGCGGCGCCCACGGTGGGGCGTGGAAGATCGCTTATGCCGACTTCGTGACGGCGATGATGGCTTTTTTCCTGCTGCTGTGGCTGTTGAGCACCTCTTCCAAGGCCACCCTGCTGGGCATTGCCGATTTCTTCAAAACCCCCCTTAAAGTAGCTCTGTCCGGAGGTTCCGGCTCTGGTGACGCTACCAGCCCGATCAAAGGGGGTGGCAAGGACCTGACACGCAGTACCGGGCAGGTGCAGATGGCTGACAAGCCCGACATCAAACGCACCATCACCCTCCAGGGGGGCTCTGCCAGTAAGCCGGAGGTCAAGGAGGAAAAGTCGGAAGAAGAAAAGAAACGGCTCAGCGACCTGAAGAACAAGATCGAGAAGCTGATCGAAAGCTCCCCGACCCTCAAGCAGTTCAAGAAGCAAATCCTGCTGGATATCACCCGCGACGGTTTGCGCATCCAGATCGTCGATGAAAAGAACCGGCCCATGTTCGATATCGGCAGCGCCCGGCTCAAGGAGTATACCAAGACCATTCTGGCCGAGATCGGCAAGGTGCTGAACGAAGTACCGAACCGGATCACCTTGTCCGGACACACCGACGCCACTCCCTATTCGGGTGGGGAAACCGGCTACAGCAACTGGGAGCTTTCTTCCGACCGGGCCAACGCCTCGCGTCGCGAGCTGGTCAAGTCGGGCATGGACGAGACCAAGATTTTGCGGGTGGTGGGGTTGTCCTCGGCGATCCAGTTCGACAAGCAGGACCCTTACAACCCGATCAATCGCCGCATCAGCATCATCGTCATGAACAAACAGGCGGAAGAGGCGGCGATGCAGGAAAGCGCGGCGATGCAGCCGCCACAGCCTGAAGCGCCGGTGCCCGCAGAAAATGGCAAGCAGGCAGCCAAACTCTAAACGGGGATGGTGCTGCTGAAGCGCGCAATCCGGCTTTGGCCGGTTTCTCTGGTGGCGTTGCTGGCGCAGTTGCTGGCGTTTTTGCTGGTGCTGATGTTCGTCGCCCCCCTTGGCGAGCATTTCGGTTTTTCCTTTTCATCTCTGCTCGACGCTTTTCTCATTGGCGGCCTGGCGGCTGGCCTGGGCTACGCCTTGGGGCTTTCCTCCTGGTGGCTGGTCATTAACGTGCTGTTCGCACCCAGCCTGGTCATCGCTTATTCCTTTCCCATCGAACCGGCTTGGTTCCTGGTGTTTTTTGCCGCATTGCTCGCGGTGTACTGGAGCGTGTTCCGTTCCCGCGTGCCCCTCTACCTGACGGGGAGCAAGGCGATGCAGGACCTGAGTCGCTTGCTGCCGGAGGAGGGGGAATTCCGCTTCGTCGATTTGGGGGCCGGAACGGGGAGGGTATTGAGCTATCTGGCTTCGGTCCGGCCGGATGGACGCTATACAGGCATCGAGTCGGCACCGCTTCCCTTTCTTCTTGGCCGCCGGGCCGCGGCACGGGGGAAATGGTCCTGGCAATGGGGGGATTTCTGGGGGGTGTACTTGGGGAGATTCGACGTCATTTACGCCTATCTTTCCCCAGCCCCGATGCCGAGGCTGCTGGATAAGCTGAAAAAGGAAATGCAACCCGAGGCGCTATTCATCAGCAACACCTTTGCCTTGCCTGGGGCGACGCCGTCGGAAACAGTGGAATTGGCCGATATACACCGTTCCACGCTGTATCTTTACCGCTACGATGATATCATCATGGCGAAAAAGGTAGAGGCGACATGAGATCGATCAAGGAATGGGCGGCGTACTTGGAAAAGCGCGAGCTTCCGGTATTGCGACATACTGCGGTGGAGATCGCGCGCCTCGCCAGGAGGGCCGATAAGACACGCCCTGCCGAAGTGGCGAAAGCCATCCTCCATGACCCGATGCTTACCCTGAGGGTGCTCAAGCAGGCCAACCGGCCGAGAAGTTCCCATTTTGGAAGCGAAATCACTACCGTGGAAAACGCCGTGGTGGTGATCGGCATCACCCCGTTGTTTCAACATCTGTCCCGCCTGTCCATCATCGAAGATATGTTGCAGGGCAACGCCAAGGCGCTGGACGAAGTGCTTCATGCCTTCAGCGCGGCCTTCCATGCGGCTTACCTGGCTCGCGACTGGGCTATCTTGCGCAAGGACATCCAGTCGGAGGAAGTCTACGTGGCCGGACTGCTCCACGACTTCGCCCGCATGGCCATGAGTTGCATGGCACCGGATGAAATGCTGAAGGC
The DNA here is from genome assembly GCA_020061285.1 of Betaproteobacteria bacterium. The sequence goes on along the minus strand of JAGUYQ010000056.1, from coordinate 10,812 downwards.
CAAGCGCCTGCTGCGAAAAGAGGGAATCGGCGCGGTGGATGCGGAGGCCCGCGTTTTCGGTTTCCCCCTTTCCGAGTTGCAGGAAGAACTGGCACGGCTGTGGCGCCTGCCGGATTTGACTTTATCCCTAATGGACCCGAAAAACGCCGAGCGCCCCCGTACTCGACAAGTGCTCATCGCCATGGACGTGGTCCGGCGGGGGGCGCGAGGCTGGTACGACGAGAAGCTGGAAGCCGACTACGAGGCCCTGGCGGAGTTGCTGCGCATTACGCCCGACGAAGCCGCCGCGGTGGTGCATGTGGATTGTGCCGTGGCCGCGCGTGGCTGGCGGCGCTACGGTGTCCCCCCTTTGGCCGCCTGGCTGCCCATGGAGCCGGGAGAATTGCCGGAAGAGGAGGACGAAGAAGAAGAGCTCCCGCCTATGCCCCAAAAAACATCGGCGGAGGAGAGGCACCCGCGCCTCCATCATAGTTCACCCCACCCCGAAGTATTGAAGCGTTCCATGAACGAGATCAGCGCCCATTTCGACGGCACCTTGAACCTTCACGACATGCTGTCCCTGGTGATGCAGGGGATGCACGAAGGAATCGGACTGGAGCGGGTGGTGTTTGCCCTGATGGCTCCCGACCGCAATTCGGTGAGGGCGAAATACGTCGTCGGCGCCGCCGCGGATTCGCCGCTGCGGAATTTTGCCTTTTCCACGCAAACGCCCAATTTGTTCGCCCGCCTGCTGACCAAGGTGCAGGGCATTTGGGTGAGTGCCGTCAATCGGGCGCAGCTTGGCGGCCTTCTGGGAGAAGACCTGCTTGCCCTGACGGAGGGGGAGGATTTTTTTGCCATGTCGGTGTACGTCCACAACAAGGCGGTGGGGCTGTTTTATGCCGACAAGAAGGACAGCGACGAGCCTCTGGACGAACAATGCTACATAGACTTCAAGACCCTTGCCTTGCTTGGCGCTCGCGGACTCGCCCATCTGGCCAAGCGCTGAAGGCGTAGCGCACGCAATGAAATTCATTTCTTCCCGGGACAATCCCCTTTTCAAAACCCTGCGCAAGTTGGCCGATTCGCCTCGTCACCGCCGCGAGGCCGGCAAGACTCTGCTCGATGGCTGGCATTTGGTGGAGGCCTACCGCCGGGCGGTGGGGGAACCGGAAATGCTGATTTTGTCCCAGGGCATGGCGGATGGCCTGGAAAGAACCCAGGCCGGGGCCGCCGTGGTGCTGCCGGATGGCATGTTTGCCGAGTTGTCGCCGGTCAAGACCCCCACCGGGGTACTGGCCCTGGTTCCTTACCCCGTCTCCGTGGCGAATCGTCAGCCAGCGTTTTGCCTGCTGCTGGAAGACATCCAGGACCCCGGCAATCTGGGCAGCCTGTTGCGCTCCGCGGCGGCGGCCGGGTGTGACACCGCCTACCTCTCCACTGGCTGCGCCGACCCTTGGTCGCCCAAGGCGCTGCGGGCGGGAATGGGTGCCCATTTCGTTCTGGCGTTGCGGGAGAGGGCGGATTTGGCGCAAGTCGCTGCCGATTTTCCCGGCCAAGTGGTCGCTACGTCCCTGGAGGCCGAAGGTTCCTTATACGAGCTGGATTTGGCCGGCCCGGTGGCGTTCATCGTCGGCAACGAGGGCGGCGGTATTTCTCCGGTGTTGCAGGCGGCAGCCAGCCGGCGGGTAAAAATCCCCATGCCTGGGGCGGTGGAATCCCTCAATGCCGCGGCTGCGGCGGCCATCTGCTTGTTCGAGCGGGTCCGCCAGACCCAACTAAAATAAGCGCCTGGCCAAGCGCACTTCCTGCATGATGGTGGTGCTGATTTCTTCGATGGATTTGCTGGTGGTGTCCAGGTAGCGGATGTTTTCCCGGCGGTACAGTTCTTCCACTTGGCGCAGTTCGTCGCGGCAGTTTTCCAGGGACGCATAGCGGCTGTCCGGGCGGCGTTCGTTGCGGATTTCCCGCAGCCGTTCGGCGGCGATGGTCAGGCCGTAGAGTTTGTGGCGGTGGGCGTGCAGGGCGGCGGGAAAGCGGATTCGCCCGTCGTCGTCGGGCGTCAGGGGGTAGTTAGCGGCTTGGATGCCGAATTGCAGGGCGAGATAAAGGCAAGTCGGGGTTTTACCGGAGCGGGAAACGCCTAGAATGATGATATCGGATTGGTCCAGGCTTTTGACGGTGGTGCCGTCGTCGTGGTTGAGGGTGTAGTTGATGGCTTCGATGCGGTGGCTGTATGCGTTGCCCACCCGGTGGGAGAGGCCGATGGCGTGGGAGGGCGGAACGCCCAGTTCTGCTTCCAGGCCGTCGATGAAGGTGCTGAACAAGTCGATGAACAGGGCGTTGGCGGTGGCGACGATGTCGCGGATGTCCGGCCCGATCAGGGTGCTGAACACCAGGGGGCGTAACCCGTCATCCTGAGCGGCCTGTTCGATGCGTCTCACGACTTCCCGCGCCTTTTCCGGGGTGTCGATAAAGGGCAGGGTGTGCTGCTGGAACTCCACGCTCTCGAACTGGGCCAGCAGGCTATGGCCGAGCATTTCGGTGGTGATGCCGGTGCGGTCGGAGATGAAAAAAACGGTGCGTTTCAGTGACATGTTGGCTATCGGCTATCCAGGGCGGGTTCAAAGGGAAATTTCATAACACTTATATAAGATATATATGTAGAATACCCACATTCCAAAACTAAACTATCACTGCAAGGACAGGTAGGTCAATGGAAAAGCAACAGTACATCGCATGGTTTGAAACCCTTCGCATGACTGATGTGGAGCACGTGGGGGGGAAAAATTCATCGCTGGGGGAAATGATCAGCCAATTGGCCCATGCGGGCGTGCGGGTGCCGGGAGGCTTCGCCACCACCGCCGAGGCTTATCGCGATTTTCTCGCCCATAACGACCTGGTCCATCGCGTCAACGACGCCCTCAAGGACCTGGATATCGACAATGTGGACAAGCTCGCCGCCACCGGCAAGATGATTCGCCAGTGGGTGGTGGAGGCGCCGTTCCAGCCCGAGTTGGACGCCCAGATCGACCAGGCCTACCAGAAGATGCTGGCCGATTCCGGCGACACGGACATGGCCGTGGCCGTGCGTTCCTCCGCCACCGCCGAAGACCTGCCCGACGCCTCCTTCGCCGGCCAGCAGGAAACCTTCCTCAATATCCACGGCCTGGAGAGCGTCAAGCACGCGGTGAAAGAAGTATTCGCCTCCCTCTATAACGACCGCGCCATCGCCTACCGTGTCCACCACCATTTCGAGCACGAGAAGGTGGCGCTTTCCGCTGGCGTGCAGCGCATGGTGCGCAGCGACATCGGCGCCGCCGGTGTGATGTTTACCCTGGACACCGAATCCGGCTTCAAGGACGTGGTATTCGTCACTGCTTCCTACGGCCTGGGGGAAACCGTGGTGCAGGGGGCCGTCAACCCGGACGAATTTTACGTTTACAAGCCCACGTTGGCCCAGGGAAAACCCGCTATCGTGCGCCGCAACGTGGGCAGCAAGGCGATCAAGATGGTCTTCACCGAAACCCGCCATGCGGGCAAGTCGGTGAAAACCGTGGATGTCCCCGCCGAGGAGCGCATCCTGTATTCCATCAGCGACGACGAGGTGATGGAATTGGCCCGCTACGCCGCCATCATCGAGCAGCACTATGGCCGCCCCATGGATATCGAGTGGGGGCGGGACGGGGTTGACGGCAAGCTCTACATCCTCCAAGCCCGCCCGGAGACCGTGAAGGCCCGTGCCAGCGCCGCCAGCCAGACCCGTTACACGCTCAAGGCCCGCAGCCAAGTGCTGGTCAGCGGCCGTGCCATCGGCCAGAAAATCGGCGCCGGCCCGGTGAAGGTGATCACCGATGTCAGCCAGATGTCCCAGGTGCTGCCCGGCGACGTTCTGGTCACCGATATGACCGACCCGGATTGGGAGCCGATCATGAAGCGGGCCTCGGCCATTGTCACCAACCGGGGCGGCCGCACCTGTCACGCGGCGATCATCGCCCGTGAACTGGGCATCCCGGCGGTGGTGGGCTGCGGCAATGCCACCAAGGAGCTGAAAAGCGGCATGGAGGTAACCGTTTCCTGTGCCGAGGGCGATACCGGCAACATTTACGATGGTACGTTGGAATTCGAGGTGGCCGATATTGCCTTGGACAAGATGCCGCCTTCCCCGGTGAAGATCATGATGAACGTGGGCAACCCGGACATGGCCTTCGACTTCCAGAACCTGCCCAATGCCGGCATCGGTTTGGCGCGCTTGGAGTTCGTCATTAGCCGCATGATCGGTGTGCACCCAAAGGCGGTGCTGGAATTCGACCGTCTGCCGGAAGACCTCAAGGCCACCGTCTGGGAAAAAGCCGCCGCCTACGGCGACGCGGTGGATTTCTACGTGGAAAAGATCGTCGAGGGTGTCGCCACCCTGGCGGCCGCGTTCTACCCCAAGCCGGTGATCGTGCGCATGTCGGACTTCAAGTCCAACGAATACGCCAACCTCATCGGAGGCCCCCGCTACGAGCCACACGAGGAGAATCCCATGCTTGGTTTTCGCGGTGCGGGGCGCTACGTGTCGCCCCTGTTCCGCGATTGCTTCGAGCTGGAATGCCGCGCCATGAAAAAAGTGCGGGACGAAATGGGCTTCACCAACGTGGAACTGATGATTCCCTTCGTGCGCACCGTGGACGAGGCACGGCAAGTGGTCGGACTCCTGGCGGAAAAAGGCCTGAAGCGGGGAGAGAACGGCCTGCGCCTGATCATGATGTGCGAAATCCCCTCCAACGTGGTGTTGGCCGATGACTTTCTGCAACTGTTCGACGGTTTCTCCATCGGCTCCAATGACCTTACCCAGCTCACCCTCGGCCTCGACCGGGATTCCGGTTTGGTCGCCAGTTCCTTCGACGAGCGCAACCCGGCGGTGAAGGCCTTGATCCACCAAGCCATCCAGGCATGCCGCAAGGCCGGGAAATACGTCGGTATCTGCGGCCAAGGCCCCTCCGATCATCCCGACTTGGCTGAATGGTTGGTGGAGGAGGGCATCGAAAGCGTGTCGTTGAATCCGGACACCGTCGTGGACACCTGGATTAAACTGGCAGGCCTCCGCTGAGGAGGCTTGATTCCAGCAAAGGGCGGCGTTTGCCGCCCTTTTTTATTTTGGGATGGTTCCTGGAGGATACGTATTATTACTCAGCCATACCTATCATTACTACTAAGTCCAACCCATGCCATTGTGATGGTAGATTAATACCGGTTTTGCTAGTTAGCTGGCCGAATATTTGGAATGGCCTCGTGTAATGGCAAAGGCTGGAGATGCGAAAGGGTTTTTGTCATCACGGTTCTGGCCGGGCGAAATAATAATTAAATAAATTATGCGCTTACCATGGTGCAAGACTGTCAAAGTGTGTGGAACCGAGTAGAACTTTGGAGGAAGAACGATGAATGCCATGGCAAAACCTAAATCCCTCGCCAAACCGCTTACCGCAGCGGGGTTTTCTTCGAAGGAGATAGCTATTCTGCAAGGCTTGAAAAAGGGCCTGACCGATAGGGAAATCTCTTTCCTGGTCGGGTTGAGTGAAAAAACGGTGAACTACTACATGCGCCAACTCACCTCCAAGCTTAGTGCTCGGAATCGTACCCATGCCCTGGTCAAGGCCTTTCGGATGGGCCTAGTCAACCTTGATTAGTTAAGCCGAAACGGCGTTTATTTCACATGTAAATGGCATGAGCCATAGGAACAAGGAAATAAATTTTCATTTTATTGTAGTGGCTTAGTGGTTTTGCCTAGTAACTCTGCGGATGTCGCAGAAATGAAAAGGGAGTAAGGTATCACCGTATTAGATTATGAAAAAACAATAATAAACCGTTGTCGTCGTAAGGGCGCTCAACCGCCCCAACGGCTGATTGAACTTTTGGGGTAGGGAATGAACGACTCGGCTGTCTATAAGCTCCGCATGCGGAAGAGGAGGGGGGAAGAGTATCTTCTTTCATACAACCCCCATACTTCCGAACTTTTCTCCCTTGATAATAATAAACGCCTGATTATCCACCCCGCCGGAATCGGCCACGAGGCGACTCCCATCCGGGACTGGCTGATTGCCCCCGTCGTATCGCCGCAAAATGCACTGAGCAAAAATACCTCCCTCGATAGCCTCAAGATACAACTTTCTCCCCCCTGCGCGCGCCATCCAGAGGTCACCAAGGACAGCCTGGCGGATGCCAAGGCTTTTGTTGACGGGCTTCCTCTGTGGCTGGGAACCGATAAAAAAGAAGGATCAAATAAAACGCTTCAGGTGGAATTCTGGGGTTGCGAGCCACTCCGCCATTGGCCGGCTTTGGAGCACGTGGCGACCTCGCTGCGGATGAGTCACTCTCCCGTGGAATTTACACTGGTGACCGACGGCAGCTTGCTCGACCCGGAAAAAATAGCTTGGCTGGAAGGCATGAATTTTTCCGTGGTGGTGCGTCACGATGGACCGGCACAGAAATTCAAGCGGGGTACGGACATATTCGATGACCCCGTCCAGGCGGAAAACCTGCGACTGCTCTACCAACGGCTGAAATCCCAGGGAAAAATCCGTTTCTGTTGCAGCCTGAACGGCTACAACCACTCTCTCGCAGCAGTACGGGATTATCTCGCCGCCCATCTTGGCTGCCGCGCCCACGGCATTCCCTTGTCCACGGAAGAAATGGCTTCCCCCCACAGCGGAAAGACGGGCCGCGCCACTCTGTCCGCCGATGGTGGCCAAGCCAATCTGCGCCACACCCTTTTTGCCGAAATATCCCACGGTACGGCCGTGCATACCCATAACATCAAAGAGAAATTGCAGGATTTCTACCATTCCCTCGCCTACGAAAGGCCTTCCTCCAGCTTGGGCCAGTTCTGTGCCATGGACCGGGAAAACACCCTGGCTGTGGACTTGAAGGGCAACGCCCTGACCTGCCATGCCGCCGTGGCGGAAGATGGCCATGCCATCGGCCGTGTGCACGACTACGCCAATATCCGCCTTAACACCGCCTGGCACTGGTCGCAGCGGGAAGAGTGTTCTCTCTGCCCGGTGCTGCAACTCTGCAAGGGAGGCTGCATGAAGGCGGAGGGCGCGGCATGGAAGCAAGCCTGCGACCGCAGCTTCACTTTCCACCTCTCCCTTCTGGCGGCCGGGCTGTACTTTCTCACTGGCGGGGTGCTGGAGGAAATCGAAGGCAATATTTTGCGCCGTCCCGGTTTACCGAGTGTGGCGTCGGTGATTGATCCGAGTGTGCTCAGCTAGGTATTGGGAGGAGGTGATCGGGAGTTAAAGACTCGGAAGAATAGTTTATTTGTTGAAAATGCAGGGATTCTACTGAATGGTTTTTGGGGATATATAAAAAATACGGGGGTCAAACAAGACCTTCCCCCCAAGAATACAGCTTCTCAGTATCACAAGCTTTTGGGATTGGAAATGACAAAAAAACCAGTAGGGAGGGGAGGGCGCCTCCTGGCCGCTCTGCGCGCGGCCTATAAACATGCCTTCGACATGGCACGTCCGCTGCTGCGCCATATCGACGCCTACCGCCAAGCGCCCCAGCCGGGCCCTGATGCCGACTTGCTCTCCCCCCTGGAACGGGATGTCTTCCTTTGGAGTCTCGGCAGCCTGTGCCAACTCCACCGCCAACCCTTCGACCCCAACCTGCTGCTCCAGCAGTTCCCGCCTCCTTACCACCTCGCCAGCCTCCAGCATGCCGCCCAGGGTTTGAAACTGCGCTCGGGGATACGTGCCGTTTCAGCGGAGGACTTGGCCCGTTTTCCGTTGCCGTGTCTGGGGTTTCTCAAGCCGGAGGACTGTCCCTCACCCCCTACCCCTCTCCCGGAGGGAGAGGGGGGTATGGTGGGAGAGGATGGAAGCATAGCAGGAGGGGACGACACTTCACTCCCCTCTCCCTCCGGGAGAGGGGTAGGGGGTGAGGGAAACGCCGCCGATGCTTCTACTGAAGCCTCCGAAGCCCTACCCCTACGTCCCGCCCTAATCCTCAAGGCCGACGGCGACAAACTGCTCTACTTCCTCCCCGGCGAAGAACAACCACGCACCGCCACGGGTGAAGAATTCGAAACCGCCTTCGAGCCCTGGGTCCTCCTCTTCGCCAAGGAAGGGGAACCCCTCCCGGACGAAGACGGCGAGCCCGAAGCCGCCTTCGGTTTCAAATGGTTCATTCCCGAACTGCTCAAGCACAAGAAGCTGTGGAAGGAAGTCCTGGCCGCCTCCCTCGCCATCCAACTGGTAGGTCTCGCCACCCCCCTGTTCACCCAGGTCATCATCGACAAGGTCGTGGTCCACCACACCCAAAGCACCCTGGTGGTCATCGCCCTGGCCCTGTTCGCCTTCATGGTCTTCACCGCCGTCATGACCTGGGTGCGCCAATACTTGGTGCTCCATACTGGCAACCGCATCGACGCTGTCCTCGGCACCAAAGTCTTTGACCACCTGGTCCATCTGCCGCCCCGCTACTTCGAGCGCCGTCCTACCGGCACCGTCGTTGCCCGCCTCCACGGCGTGGAAACCATCCGGGAATTCATCACTGGCACCGCCGTCTCCCTGCTCCTGGACCTGCCTTTCCTGGTCATCTTCCTGGCGGTGATGTTCTACTACAGTTGGAAGCTCACCCTAATCTCCCTGGCCATCCTCGGTCTTATCGCCACCCTGAGCTTCATCGTCACGCCCCTGTTCCGGGAGCGCCTCAACAAGCAATTCCTGGTGGGGGCCCGCAACCAGGCCTTCGTCACCGAATACGTGAGCGGCATGGAGACCGTCAAATCCCTCCAGATGGAACCTCAACTCAAGGCCAAGTATGGCGACTACCTGGCCGAAGCACTGGCCGCCGGTTTCAACTCCCGGCAGCTCTCCAACACCTACAATACCGCCGCCAACGCCCTGGACCAGATTCAGACCCTCGCCATTCTCTGCGTCGGCGCCTGGATCGTCATGCACGATACCGACTTCACCATCGGCATGCTGGTGGCTTTCCAGATGTTCTCCGGCCGCCTCTCCGGCCCCGTCATGAGATTAGTGGGGATGTGGCAGGAATTCCAGCAAGCCTCCATCTCCATCAAGCGCCTGGGGGATGTCATGTCCGCGCCCACCGAGCCTTATTCCCTCCTCCCCGCCCGAGCTCCCGGCGGCAGCGGCAAGGTGGAGATCGAAGGCATTTCCTTCCGCTACGGCGACGACCTGCCCTGGCTCTATCGCAATCTCAGCCTCGATCTCCTTCCCGGCCACTGCGTGGTGATGATGGGCCCCTCCGGCTCGGGTAAGAGCACCCTGGCCAAGCTGTTGCAGGGTTTCTACGTCCCCCATGAGGGGCGCATTCTCTTAGATGGCCGGGACATCCGCCACCTGGCCGCCAACGAACTGCGCAGCTTCTTCGGCGTCGTGCCCCAGGAAACGATTCTCTTCTCCGGTACCAGAACGGCAACGACATCGTCATCGCGTTCAAGGGCACTGACCTGGGCTTGGGGTCAGCCGCAGATTGGATTCTCGGCAATCTCGCGGCAGGGCTTGGGTTGGGTGGGCCGCAGATTTTCCAGGCGGCGATGTTTTACGAGCAAATCAAGGCGCAAAATCCCGGCGCCAATATCACCTTCACCGGACATTCTCTGGGTGGCGGTCTCGCATCGGCAGAGCTAAAGGGGTCAGCATCGCTTAACTTTTGCGGATAAAGACCAATGCCCCGCCGCCCCCGCATCAAACTGACTGGAATCCCGCAACACCTCGTTCAACGAGGCGTCAACCGGGAGCCGTGCTTCTTTGCCGAAGAGGACTACCACTGCTACCTCCATTGGCTCCAAGAAGCGGCTGCCGATTGGCGTTGCGCACTCCATGCGTACGTACTCATGACCAACCATGTTCACCTCCTGCTTACCCCCGAGACGGCTGAAGGCCCCGCCAAGCTCATGCAGTCCATCGGCCGCCGCTATGTGCAATACATCAACCGCCACTACAAACGCAGTGGCACCCTATGGGAAGGGCGCTACAAATCCAGCGCCGTGCAGGCCGAAACCTACTTTCTCACCTGTAGCCGGTACATTGAACTCAACCCCGTACGAGCCGGCATGGTGGAAGACCCCGGCCACTATCGTTGGTCCAGTTACCGTTACAACGGCTTAGGTCAAGCCGATCCGAGACTAACACCTCATCCCATCTATCTGGGGCTAAATCAAGACCCGCAGGAACGCCAAACCCTCTATCGAACCCTGTTCCGCAGCCAACTGGATGACGAAGCACTGGCGGACCTCCGGTTAGCCCTATCGCAAGGGCAGCCACTGGGCGATACGCGATTCAGTGAAGCGATATGTGCCGCGGCGGGAGTCAGGCGAACCCAGGCAAGGAAGGGGCGGCCAGCCCGAGAAAGAGAGCCTGAAAGTGTTGATGGATTACAAACGGATTTTGGATTCTGAAAGGGAGATTGGATATGAAAAATAAAGCGAAGCTGACCCCTTTGATCCAGATGTTGTGGCGATGTTGGACGCGAATGAGGGAATGGCAAGACGGCGTGAATTGGAATAGGTCTGAGCGTGTGGGTGGAACGAAAACGAATTGGAAATTATGAAGGGGTGGATGAGATGCCACCCATGACGTTTTTGACAACAACCCATTCGACGATTGGTCCATTGTTCCGAGCGAATAAAAAATATTCAGACGGCAATAGTCGTTTATCCATGGGGTATAGCGGGCGATTTTTAGTAATTCTACTTAGTAATTCTGCCGGTGCGGCCGCAAGAAAATAAGAGTAGCGTGTGGTTGCCTGCGTTCGGCACAAATGAGGGCAATGGGTATGAAAAATAAAGCGAAGCTGACTCCGTTGATTCTGTTC
>JAGUYQ010000020.1 GCA_020061285.1 Betaproteobacteria bacterium | reverse complement strand
GGCATTTACGGCGGCAACGCGCCCTACTACCTGAACGGGGCGAGCACCCCGACCAATCCGGGCAACGACGTTTACGGCTGGATCGGCGGCGACCTCTTCTCCGGCCTCAACATCGGCGCCGTCGGCAGCGCCGCCCAGCAAGGCGGTTACGTGGTCGGCGCCCTGCCCAGCCAGGCCTGGTTCAAACTGCCCCCCAGCACCTTCTTCACCCACATGCAGCCCCACAAGCCCTACTACAACCGGTGGGCGGCGACCCTGTCGCAACTGTCGGAGGCCTACAACTTCGCCTACTCCGACCGCTTCGCCCACGTCCTGGTGAGCCTGAACCCGAGCACCGTGGACACGCTGCAAATCGTGCTGGAAGACGGGAGGATAGCGGTGGCCTGCTGATCGGCCGCGGCTTTTCTGATGAGCGGGCGCCGTTGGCAGCCCGCTTTTTTTGTGTCTCATCCGTACACAAGTAAAGACAAAAACCCTTGCTGGTCAGGAAAGTGCGCTGGCATGATAGAGGCCAGTCAATTATGAAAGACTGAGCGACTGCGTCCGCTTATTAACTGGTAGCGACTTCACATTGAGCACAGTGAGGGTCTGAATGGCGTCACCTAACGTTGAGTCGAAGCGCGTAAAGGCATTTCGCCTGGACATCGTGAAAGAAATTCCGAAGTTTCCAAACATCAAAGCGACGCTTCAGGCTCTCGAAGCTTGCTCGCTTGGGCAACTCCTGATCCACTACAACAACTGGGCAATCCGCTATGTATCACCGCGCCCTAGGACGGTGTCGATCGAACCAACAGCCGCCTCAGATCCTCGATGGTCAAGATTCGCCAACGAAATTTCCATCTTCCTCGATAAAGTAAGGAATGGAAAAGACCTTACTCCGCACCTTTCGCTGGAACCCCATACACGAGGGTATACACCAGCCTCAGCACAGACAGGACCGGATGTGGATCGGTGGGCCGACAAGGACTTTTTGCTGAATGTTATGGGCTACCACCATTTCCATCTTGGGCCACTCATCCAACCAAACGGTTTTGCTGGTCGCACAGACGAACTGATTTTTGCGAGGGTTTCTCGTGACCATTTCACCGTTGTCGCTGTCTTCGACCACTCAGTGTTTGAGAGGTCAAAAGACCCGACTGATGTAATAACAAAGGAACGAGAACGACTTTGGGCTGTATTTGATGAACACTCATCCAGAGGAATGCCTCCTGGCTCTGCATACATCCCTTCAGTGATAACTACTTCTGGGCACTCAATGCACGTGGTACGCATGGCGGGCGACTATGCGCGAGTAGTCCACGAAATTGACCCACGACTCGATGATATTCAATTCGTCAAAGGGCTTTATGACCCAGCAGGACCACCATGCCCCAAGAAACCAAAACTCAAATGGCACCTCCACTGCCTTGATCTTGGATTACTCGACATAACATCTAACATATTCTTTGTCTTCCGGCACGGTCCAAATTAATACGTTATCCACTGCCTATCCAGCCGTGCAACTCAAACATTATCTCCACCACAAAACAAAAAAGCCCACCGCCTAAACGGTGGGCTTTTCCTTGTCTAACGCCGTCTCAGGGCAAATACACCCCGCGCACCGACTGGGCGCCGTAGTCGTCGAAGAGGGCCATGAGGCCGCTCATGTAGGGGGTGTCGTCGCCGTTCCCCCGGGCCGGGCTGGGCGTGGAGGAGGGAGGGGGGACGACGTCGAGGACTTTGGTGCCGCTCACCTGGAGCGTCCAGTAGGTGCCCGGCTTGCGCAGGGGCACCAGCTTGCCACCCACCCGCTCGGCCGGGAGGGCGAGGGCGACATAGCGGGGGCGGAGGAAAAGCTGGCCGGCGTCGGCGGGGCTGATGCCGAGGGTGCTCCAGAAGGAGGACAGGACCTGGGTCACGTTGGCATTGAGCTGGGTGCTGAGGGGCTTGTCCACGCTCCAGCCGTCGCTTGCCATGACCGTGAAGGGATCGCGAGGCTTGTAACCGGCGTAGCGGTCCACCCATTTGTCGCTGTTTTTCGCCGTGAAGGCGCCGTCCAGGCCCTTGTCGTTGGCGTCCACCAGCACCGATAGCGTCACGGCCGCCGTTTCCTTGCTGTTGGCGTTGGCGACGGTCACGCCGGGGACGGTGACCAGCCAGGCGTAGAACACGGTTTTATTGACGTTGCCGTAGGGCGTGATGTCGGTGACCTGGACGAACTGCTGGCCCGAGGATTTGACGGTGCCGGACAGGCCCAGGTACTGCCCGGCCTTCTTCACCGCCTCGTCGGCGGAGAAAGTGGGCGGCACGCGGGTGGGCTGCCAACTCAGGGGGCCAGCCGTGTTGTTTACCGGTTGCGCCGCCAGCACGGCGAGGGGGAGGGTGAGGAGGACCAGCACCAGAATCAGCCAGAGATTGCGATGGATTTGAGGTTTCATGGATTCATCCTTTCGTCGGCGGCCGGGGAAAGACCGACCGCGTTGCGTTAACAAAGGTCAGTCGTTGCGGCTGTCCCAGGTGCGGAAGTTGCCGCTGTCGTCGCCGCCGTATTTCTCCACGTTGCCCTGGTCGGCGGTGGGCTGAGCCTGGGAATTCAGGCCCGTGACGGCAAACCCGCCACCGGCGCGTCGAGCCTGGGAGGAAACGAAATTGTTCTTGCTCGCCGCCTTGCCGGGAGTATGGTCGGCGGGTGCATCGACCATTTCCGCGCCGTAATAAACCTTGCGGAACTCGATGGGAGCGAACTTCGACCAGGCCACCGTCTTGTAGACAGTGGCGCCGTGCTTCCACTCGGCGTTGGAGCCGGTGTGGCTCTGCTCGTAGGTTTCCGAGGCTCCCGGCGCCTGGTCGTAACCCCGATCATAGTTGCCGTCCTTGTCGATGTATTCCCAATAGATCTGGGCTGCTGAATTCTTCCACTTGACCCACCCCCCTTGAATCCATCCCCATCCACCGGTTCCGTTGTTGTCGATGCCGCACCAGGCGGCGGTGCCGATGGAACCCACGGTCACGTCCTGGTAGTCGATGGTGGATTTCGCCCCGTCGAACCAGGGCGAAGCCGCCACGCTGTCGTTATAGCCCTCGTACCCCCGCGCCGCGAAGGTCGGTGCCGCCATGACCAGCAGCAGCACCCCGAGGAAAAGAACCGAACCGAATTTTCTCTGCATGATGTTTCTCCTTTCGATGGATTGGATGCTCAGGAAAAGACCACGGCGTAGTGGTCGGACATACCCATGTCCACCCGCTGCGCGGCGGCGGCGCCGACGTCGTCGGTCTGCACCCCGTAATCCAGGATGCGCTGCGGGCTGCTGGTGCCGACGCGGGGGTGGGTGTAGTTGGGAGGCGCGACGCTGCCGAGGCCGCAGTCG
>JAGUYQ010000021.1 GCA_020061285.1 Betaproteobacteria bacterium | reverse complement strand
GGCGCAGCCGGGTGTCGCGCACCCACAGCAGGGGGTAGAAGAAGCCCCCCAGGGGCAGCAGGGCCAGCCACAGGGCCGCGTGGACAGGGGCCACGGGCAGCAGGAGAAGGGCGAGCAGGAAGGCGATGCTGGCGGACGTGGCCTGGAGGCCGAAGAACTGCTGGGGCAGGAGCATGTAGTCCAGGCCGGCCCCCTGGAGGGCTTTCTGGATGGCCTGGAGGCGGGTCACGGACAGGCGGTCGCCGAAGAAATAGCCGTAGAAGCGCACCAAGGGCCAGAGCAGGATGATGGGGCGGGGCGGCCGGTCCAGGTTCTCGCGCTGGTCGGCGGGGAGTTTGCGCCACAGGGTCGCCACGGTGAAAAAGAGGAGGGCCACGGCCAGGCCGAGACCGAGGGCGATGAGGAGCTGGAAGAGGGTGGCGTCAGACATCGATGGTGGTGATCTTGCTGATGGCGAAGTAGCCCAGGGCCTCCATGACCACGATCACCCCCAGCACCGCCCAGCCGGTGGGGGTGGTGAAGAGGAGGCTCATGGCGTCGGGCTCCATGAAGTAAAGGATGACGGCGAGGACCACGGGCAGGAAGGTCATCACCATGCCCTGGAGCTTGCCCTGGGCGGTGAGGGAATGGATTTTTCCCTCCATCATGGCCTTGTTGCGCAGGATGTCGGCCTGGGTTTCCAGGATGCCCGCCAAGTTGCCGCCCACTTCGCGGGAAATGCGCATCCCCGCCGCCACGAGCTGGAAATCGGGGTGGGCAATGCGGGTGGCCATGTGCTCCAGGGCGGTATCGAAATCCAGGCCCATGCGCTGTTCGCGCTGGAATAGCTCGAATTCCTGGCTCAGGGGGGGACGCTGCTCGTCCACCAACTTTTCCAGGGACACCGCCATGCTGCTTCCCGCCCGCAGGCTGCTGGAAAGGGCCATGAGGGCGTCGGGAAGCTGGGTGATGAATTTCTTCAGGCGGGCCTGCTGCAGGTGGCGGTAGACGAAGCGCGGCAGGAACGCCACCAGGGCCATCACCACGATCGCCAGGGGCCAGGAACCCGTCAGGACCTTGACTACCGCCGGGGCGAGGACCAGCAGCGCGAGGTTGTAGTAAAAGATGCGTTGGGAGTCCACGAAGAGGAACATTTCCCCCAGGGTGTTGCTGGCCGTATGGGTGAAGGCCTCCCGGTAGCTGCGCAGAAAGGCCGAGCCCGCCAGCAGGGCCACCGTCCCGAGGAGAGTGCCGCCGACGAAGGCGAGCAGGATGATCGCCAGCTTGGTCACGTGGCGCCACCCTCTGCGCGGAAGAGGCTGAGGTCCGTCTGGATGCCCCGCTGGGAGAGGGTTTCGTAGAACTCGGGGATGGCGCCGGTGGCGACGAACTCCCCCTGTACCTTGCCGTCCGGACCGTAGCCCCGTTGGCGGTAGAGGAAGATGTCCTGGAGTTGGATGGTGCCGCTCTCGGTGCCGGTGATTTCGCTGATGTAGGTTATCTTGCGGCTGCCGCAGGCGAAGCGCGTCTGTTGCACGATGAGGTGCACGCCCGAGGCGATCTGTTCGCGGATGGCGGAGATGGGCATCTCCATGCCGGCCATCAGCACCATCACCTCGATGCGGGACAGAGCGTCCCGGGGGGAGTTGGCGTGGACCGTGGTGAGGGAACCGTCGTGGCCGGTGTTCATGGCCTGGAGCATGTCCAGGGCCTCGCCGCCCCGGCACTCGCCCACCACGATGCGGTCCGGGCGCATGCGCAGGCTGTTCTTCACCAGGTCGCGGATGGCGACCTCGCCCTTGCCCTCGGCGTTGGCGGGGCGCGCTTCGAGGGACACCAGGTTGGGTTGGTTGAGTTGCAATTCCGCCGCATCCTCGATGGTGACGATGCGCTCGGTGTGGGGTATGAAATTGGACAGCACATTGAGGAAGGTGGTCTTGCCCGAGCCCGTGCCGCCGGAGACCACGATGCTGCGCCGCTGTTCCACGGCGACCTTGAGGAAGCGCACCATGTTCTCGCTGATGGAGCCGAATTGCACCAGTTCCTCGATGTCCAGCCGGTGGCGGAAGAACTTCCGGATGGTGACGCTGGGCCCCTTCAGGGCCAGGGGAGGAATGATGGCGTTGACCCGTGAGCCGTCCTGCAGGCGGGCGTCCACCATGGGGGAGCTCTCGTCGATGCGCCGCCCCAGGGGGGAGACGATGCGTTCGATCACCGACATCACCGCCTCGTCGCTGGTGAAGGTGACGGGGCTGCGCTCCAGGCGGCCCTTGCGCTCGACGAAGATTTCCTCGTGGCTGTTGACCATGATCTCGCTCACGCTGTCGTCCGCCAGGAGGGTTTCCAGGGGGCCCAGGCCCACGGCTTCATCGAGCACCGACTGGGCGAGAAGGGTGCGGTCCACGCCGGGGGGGAGCGCCATGCCGGCGAGAATGCCGTCAATCATCTGGTGGGTGAGGGCGCGCAGTTCGTCCTCGCTCATGCGGCTCACGTCCACACGCTTGAGGTCCATCTGCTGGAGCAGGGCCTGGTGCACCTTTTTC
>JAGUYQ010000316.1 GCA_020061285.1 Betaproteobacteria bacterium | reverse complement strand
GTTGCCGCCGAAGGTCGAGCCGTGCACCTGCGCGGGCAGGCCGCCCAGGCGGCCCGGTAGGGCGCAGGCCCCCATGGGAACGCCGCCGCCGATGGATTTGCCCAGGCACAGCAGGTCGGGTTGGAGGCCGTAATGCTGGTGGGCGAACATTTTTCCGGTGCGGCCGAAACCGGTCTGTACCTCATCGACGATGAAGACCGTGCCGTTCTTGCGGCACAGTTCCTGCGCGCCGGTTAAATAGGATGCCGCGCCGGGGTTGACCCCGCCCTCGCCCTGCACCACTTCCAAAACCACCGCCGCAGTGGTCGGCCGCAGGGCGTCGCCCAGGGCTTCCAGGTCGTTATAGGGCACATGGCTGACGCCCGGCAGGAGCGGCACGAAGGGCGCGCGGTATTTCTTCTCCCAGGTGGCGGAAAGCGCCCCGAAAGTGCGCCCGTGGAAGCCGCGCATGGCGGCGATAATCTCCGTGCGGCCTGTTATCAGGCGCGCGAATTTGAAAGCCGCCTCAACGGCTTCCGTACCGGAGTTGCACAGGAAGACCTTCTCCATGCCGGAGACAGCACAGATTTTTTGCATGGCGCGGGCGCGCACGTCGTTGAAGAACATTTCAGGGCAGCTGATGATCTGCCCGGCCTGCTCTGCAACGGCCTGGATGACGGCCGGGTTGGCGTGGCCCAGGTTGCCCGCCCCCTGCCCGCCCACGCAGTCGATGTATTCATTGCCCTCGTCATCCCACAGGCGCGCGCCCAGACCGCGGGCGATGCTCACCGGCCGCTTGGCGTATACCCCGGTGGAATGTTTCAACTCCAGTTCCTGGATGGGGGTTGGTTCGGGTCTGACTGCCGTTTCGGTCGGGTTCATGCTGGGCCTCTCTTGTTCAGGAAATGACGGTGCCTTTGCCGGCCAGGGCGTCCAGCAGGGGATGCTCGGCGCGGCCGTCGGCGAATACAATTTTGGACACACCCAGTTCCAGCGCTTCGCTGGCGCCGAGCACCTTTTTCTTCATGCGCCCCTCGGCGAAACCCAGGGCCTGCTCGAGGCCGGTTTTCGGCAGGGCTGCAATCAGGGTGGATTCGTCCGGAAATTTGCGCATCAGCCCGGGGACGTTGGTGAGCAGCACAAGCTGCTCCGCCTTCACCGCCCCCGCCACCATGGCCGCGGCGCGGTCGGCGTCCACGTTGAGGGCTTCGCCGGCCGGCGAGATGGCCAGCGGGGCTACCACCGGGGTGAAACCGGCCTCCACCAGCATGGCGAGAATGGCGGCGTTGACGGTTTCGATCTTGCCGGTGAAATCGTCGCGCAGCACTTTCTGTTTGCCGTCCTCGATGATGCGCAGGACGTCTTTGCGTTTGGCCTGCATCAGGCGCCCGTCGACGCCCGAAAGGCCGAAGGCGTCCACCCCGCCCTGCTGGAGTTTCTCGACCAGCAAAGTGTTGATCTTGCCTGCCGTAACCATGGCGAAAATCTCCAGGGTCTGGCGGTCGGTATAGCGGCTGGTGAAACCGGTGGGGCTGGTGACGAAGCGCGGCGGGTGGCCAAGCTGTTCGGAGATGGCGTTGGTCTCGGCCGAGCCGCCGTGGACGATGATCACGGGCTGGTTCCGCGCTTTCAGGGCGGCTATGTCGGCGCAGATCGCCTCCATGTTCACGCCCTCCGCCCCGCCAATTTTTACAACGATCATAATTGCTCCTTTTCACCACAAAACACACAAAAGGCACAAAAAGGTTTGTCATTCCGGGGGCGCTTCGCACGAGGAATCTCTGGAAAAGTCCCCTCCAACCATTTGCGGATTACAATGTATTGCCCTACCTCCATATTATCATGAGCAAAGATGTTTGATTATTCGAATCTCGTAGGCGATCTAACCAGAGATTCTTCGCCCCAAAGCGGGCTCAGAATGACATTTCATTTTTATTTTCTGTTTATTCCGTGTGGCCTGCACTCGGGCGGTTAGCCCGAGTGTCCGTGGTCGATTTGATTAAATGGGGTGCAGGCCGGTAAAGGTGAGACCGGCGGTCTCGTCGAAGCCGCACATGATGTTCATGGCCTGCACGGCCGAACCGGACGCGCCCTTCATTAAATTATCGATGGCGGCCATCGCCACCACCCGCCCGGTGGAAGGGTCGAGGTCGAAACCCACATCGACAAAGTTGGTCCCCGCCAGGATCTTGGGCTCGGGCACGCGGTAGATGCCGCGGCGGTCTTTCACCAGGCGCACAAAGGGTTCGGATTCGGCCCAGGCGCGGTATGCCCGCCACAGGTCCTTCTCGGTGACGCCTTCCTTCACGAAGGCGTGCCCGGCCGCCAGCGCCCCGCGCACCAGGTCGACCGAAGTCATGGTCAGATGCACGTCCGTCAGGCCGGTTTCCTGGATCACTTCGGCAGTGTGGCGGTGGCCGTAGGCCGAAAAAGTGCGGATCACGCTGCTGCGTTCGGGGTGGTGCGAACCGGGGTTCACCGAAGCCCCGCCCTCCGACGAACCCACCTTGATGTCGAAAATCACCGGCCTGGAGGCATCCAGCAGGCCGTTCGTGTGCAGGACATGGATCGCCAGGTTGGCGGCGGTGGCGTTGCAGCCCACCCCGCTGATATATGCCGCGCTTTTCATCTCATCGCGGTGCAGTTCGGGCAGGCCGTAGACGAATTTCGGCGCCCATGCCGGCGCGGCGTGGTCTTCCTCGTAGAACTTTTTATACAGATCCAGGTCTCGCAGTCGGAAATCTGCCGCCAGGTCGACGATTTTCGGCGCCAGCGCGGCGTAATGCTCGATGTTCTTCTGGCTTTCGCCGTGCGGCAGGGCCAGGAACAGCACATCGCAGGGCTCCAGCGCCTGGCGGGAGGTGAACTTCAGGGTGGTTCGTTTTCGCAGGTTGGGGTGCTGCTGGTAAAAGTACTCGCCCAGGTGATGCTCGGAGGTGGCCTGCAAAACCTCAACGTCGGGATGGTCGAGCAGCAGGCGGAGCAGTTCCCCGCCGGCGTAGCCGCTCCCGCCTACGATGGACGCCCTGATCATAGCGCCTCCGGCGGTTGGTTTTGGGAATGGGAATAGACGCGCATTTTCTTATGGGATCCTTGGGGTGATGGGATGGTGACTGCCAGGGGGATGGCGTAAGGCGACGGTTGGGCCTGGATATCGCCGCTGGCGATGCCGATGGCATATTCTACCATCAGACCGGCCACGTCGACGCCCGTCAGCGGCGCCAGGGTGTGGAATTCCATGGTATGGTTGATCTCATTGACCAGGTAGCCGCGGTGCTCGTCTTCGAACACGTCCACCGCCAGCACCCCGCCGCCCACGGCCTGGGCGGCCGCCACGCACAGGTTGTTCAGCTCGGGCGTCACCGGGCAAACCTCGCCCTGACCGCCGCGGGCTGTGTTGGTGATCCAGTGGGGCGAGGTGCGGTACATGGCGCATACCGTCTGGTTGCCGACCACC
>JAGUYQ010000265.1 GCA_020061285.1 Betaproteobacteria bacterium | reverse complement strand
GGCAACGGTAGGGAAGCCAGGTAGCGGTGCAGGGCGGAAGGCTCGGCGCGGGAGGCGAAGGCTTCCTTCATCAGCCCCAGCAGGGTCTTGCGGTGCTTGAAGTTCTCGATGTACTGGGAGGCGGCGGTGAGATTGCGGCGGATCTTGAACGGCACCGACACCTTGGCGACCAGTTTGTCCGCCAGGGTTTCCGCCGTGGCGGGAAGGCCGCTGTCCCCGCACAGGGACAGGGCGTCGGGTCCGAGGTAAGGCACGGCCGCACCCTCGGCCAGGGCGGCGCGAATCTCGTTCAGTGGGTTCATGGTCATCTCCTTGCTTATCAGCGCATCGCCAGGACCAGGCCGGTGGCCGTGGTCAAGTCATGGGTAAGGTGGAGGCAGGCGTTGCGCCCGTCCACCAGGTAAAGATCGAAACGGGGGCCCGGCCGGAAGGGCTCGTCGGTCATGTCCGCGGCGTCGCACTGGGAAAAGTGCAGGCCGGGATAGAGGCGGCGGATTTCCGCCAGGGGCTTCTTCTCCTCGGCCAGCAGGCGCTCCAGGGTGCTGCCGACCTCCTCGACCAGGGCGGCGTCGAGGCTCAACTCAGTCCCCTTCCAGCCTGCGGGCCTCGACGGTGATCGGCAGCCGCGTGTCCGCCGCCATCTCGGGCAGGGCGAAAACCCAGCCGTTGGATAGCTTGATGGTGCCGCCCCACATGTCGGGTTTTTCCATTTCGACGATGTTTTCCTCCAGGTCCTTCTTCGCCACGTAGGCGGTGAGGTCGCCGCTGGGGGCCTTGCGGATCATGACTTTCATTTCCTTGCTCCTTTAAAACATTGACGTTCATAACCATGAAACCTGGGCTGCCCCCTCCCCCTACCCTCCCCCGCCTGCGGGAGAGGGAGTTAAGGCGTGTTGTTTCAGCCGGCGGGGCGGATTTCCGCCACTTTGCCCTTGACGGCGGGCAGGCCCGGCACGGAAGCGCTGCCGTCCACGTTGCGCATCACCAGGATGCGCTGACAGATTTTCTCCGGGTTCAGCACCAACAGCAGCTCCCCCGGCGCCCGCGAGGGATCCGGCTTGACCACCGAGTCGGCGATCACGCCCTCGCTGGCGAACATGGAGGATAGGGCCTCGACCCGGTGGTGCGGCACTTCGGGGATTTCCCCCAGGGCATCCACCAGGACCCCCAGCAACTCGGCCTCCCGCACCCGCACCAGCACCACCTGCTTGCCGCTCAAGTCAGTCAACTCCGGCTTGTTGGGCAGCAAGCGGCGGATATCCACCACCGGCACCGGCGCATTGTTGTGAAGCAAATATCCGACCAGATAGCTGGGCGCTCCGGGCACCGGGGTTAGACCGACCAGGTCCACGGCCTCCACCACCTCTTCGGAATAAATGCCGAACCAATTCTCGTCCACGAAGAAGGTGGCGATTTCCACCGTCTCGCCGAACTCCGACCCGCGGCCGACCTGAAGTTGCCACTTGTTGCGGCTGTTGTCCCCCCCTCGCGCCCGTGCGGTTTCCACCGGGCACAGGGGAACGAAAATGAGGGCCGCCACATCGTTCTTGTAGCCGTCCATGGGCCCCTTGTACTCGCGATAGCCGCTGGAGAGGCGGGAACCGACGGCGTAGTAGTGGCCGTCGAATTCGACGATGTTGGACAAGCCGCCACCGCTGGGCAGGCCGAAAAATTTCTCATCCACCTCAAGGCGGCCACCGGGACGAATACCCGGATGGGTGGACGCGATCACTTGCCGCTGGCGGTCGGAGAAAATACCGAAGCAGCCGGGCAGGGTATCGCCGTTCTCGCTCCGGGGCAGGGCGTCCTTCAGCATGGCCTCGAACTGGGGCTCGGCGTCGAAGACGATGCCGATGCCGCCCACCACGCGGCCGCCGTCCTGGAGGGCGTGGATGGCGGCGCCGTAAATGTAGGTATGGCGATTGTCGTACAGGGGAGTGGGTTCGAAAGCGGAAACGGCATAACTCTGTGAATTCTTCAGGCTCAGGGTCTGCCGCACCCACTCGTCGCTCAGGGCCCGGCCGCAGAAGGACTGGTAGTCCGCGTTGGACACCGCCAGGATGCGCCCCTGCTGGTCGAACAGCACCAGGTTGTCGTACACCGTGTAGAGGCTGTTGATGTGGCTGAGAACGGACTGGATGTCGCGCACCTCGTCTTCGCCCAGGCTCTCCTTGCCGAGAAGTTCGCGGAAATGGGAACGCAGGGCCCACCAGCGACAATCGTTGGCCCGCTCGTAGAGATTGCGGTCCATGATGTCGATGGCCAGGGAGGCCAGGAACTGGCTGTCCTGGAGGATGGTGGAGACCACCGTCTGGTGCAGGTTGCCGATGGAGCGCTCGAACACGTCCTTGGTCTTGAGGCCGGTGTTGCTGATCTCCCACAGCAGTATCTTGGAAAAGGCCGGGTTGATGGCCTTCTTGTCGCTGCTCTGGCGCACGTTGCCGTTCCACACCGAGCGGTTCAGTTCCCGCTGGATCTTGTCGGCCTGGAGGGGAATATTGCGCAGGTCGTCGGTGAACAGGGAGGGGTTGCTCATCACGTCCTCCAGCATCTGCGCCGACACCAGCTTGAGGCGGTCCGACACGTCCTTGCCGAAGGCGTGCTCCAGGGGCACCATCACGTGGCCGTACCAGCCCAGGCCCATGTAACCCTGGTAACCCTTGGTGGAGCGGGTGGCGGCCAGGTATTCGCGGCCGCTGAAGTGCACCACCCGGTAGTCCGCATCCAGTACCCGCTCCATGGGCGCCCCCACGGGAATGTGCCATTCGTCGCTGCTGGCGATGACCCGGCCTTCGTGGTCCAGCAGGGTGATCACGCTCCAGTCCTCCGCCTCCCGCAGGTTGGCGAAGATGCCCTCGGTTTCGTTGCGGAAACGAAAGCACAGGCACAGCACGCCCAAGGGCGTGCCGTCCTCGGGGGAGGTGACGCGGTAGGAGTAGATCAGGCCGCTCGATTCCCCCGGCAGCAGGTCCGAGGGCTGGAAGGTTTCCACGTACTCCCGGCCGGTATTGAGGGATTCCCCGATCAGGGGATCGTCAGAGCGCTCCACCGGGTTGGTCTGGTCGAGCTGGATGAGGACGTTGCCGTCGCAATCCAGGAGGATGATGTTGTGGTAAACGGAATACTTCTGCACGTACTCCCGGAAGCGTTGCTGGAGGCGGGAAGTCATGCCTTCCAACTCCTCCTGCAAGCGCTCCTTCTCGCTGCCGAAGCCCTGGCGGATTCTGGCCAGGTAGTCCGGGGCGCGGGCGGCGTAGTCGCGGATGTCGTCGTCGGTGGCGAGAAAGCCGATGTCGGCGGTGCGCTCGAACAAGTTGCGGATCATGATGTCCACCGCCACCTGGGCCTTGGATTTCATCTCCAGCACGGTCTTGTTGAGGGTCTCGTTGCCCAGGTTGTCGAGCAGGCCGGTGGTGAGCTGGTGGAAAGCCTGCCGCGTGGCGCTCATGTCGGTGCCGGTGCCGGACAACTGCCCCAGCAGGGTGAGGTTGTCCCATACCCCCTGCAAACCCTGCAGGGTCTCCCGGTATTCCTCGACACTGCTCATGTGCCGGATGACTTGCGCCAAGCCGTCGTCCAGTTCGATTCCTTTGTAAATGCCCATAAACCCCTCCTGTGAGTAAGCCCCGGCCTTGGCCGAAGTTCATCCTCCAGAGCGGCGCCTTGTTTTATGTACAGCTTGGCGGCGCCGTTTTACCGCTTATTTTTAATTTTTCCTTCCACCTTCAGGCCGCCGTCAATTCCTCCTCGAAGCAGCCCACCACGATGCCCGGAGGGAATTCCACCAAGTAGATCGGGATGTTGGCCTCCGCATGGTGGCCAATGTTGACCACTTCGCCCACGCTGCCAGCCGGTGCCAGCAAGGCATCCTCGGCCAGGTCGGGATAGGAGCCGTCGTTGTGGAGGTCCTCGGTGCAACTCACCTTCTGCCCCCACTGGTATTTGGGCTGGCGCTGTTCAAACATGGGCCGACTCCTCGGCGGACTCCAACTCCCGCCCTTTCATACCGACCACGTAGCCCCGCTCGTAGAAATCCACGCCATAGATGTAGAACTGCTGGAGGAAGGTGCCGATGCTGGTGACATAGCCCACGTCGCCCTTTTTCACCAGCACGTCGCCGATCTCCTTGCCGGGGAACGTGCCATCGTTGCGGACGTTCTTCAGGGAACGTACCTTCTGCCCGTACTCGAATTGCGGCGGGCCGTCGAGTTCGACGATATCGCTGTCGCGTGCAATGTTCATGCTTCACCTCCTTCCACTCGGGAGCGGGCCATTTCCCGCACCATTTCGTCCTCGTCCGCCAGCAGGGGGGCGAGTTTGCTCATTGCCACGCGGCTCGCCACCTCGTAGCGCACCCGCCAATCCGGATCGCCGCACAGGGCCGCGAGCCGGCTTTCCTCCAGGCGCCGCGCCGCTTCCAAGCGCACGTCGCCGTCCCGGTCCGCCGCCATTTCGACCAGCCATTTCGGCCCGATGCGCCGTACCACTTCCAACCGCACTTCCCGGTCCGGATCGTGGAGCATCAGGTACAGTATAGGCTCCGGCAAACGCCGTGCCACCACCAGGCGCACGTAGTAGT
>JAGUYQ010000079.1 GCA_020061285.1 Betaproteobacteria bacterium | reverse complement strand
TGCGGCAGCGCATCGCCCAGGCGGCGGCGCGCATCATGGCGGAAGACGGGGTGCAGGATTTCTCCCACGCCAAACGCAAGGCGGCCCGCCAACTGGGCGCGGAAGACAGCCAGCACCTGCCGAACAACCAGGAAATCGAGCAGGAACTGCGGCTTTACCAGGAGTTGTTCCAAAGGGACGAGCAGCAGGAGCGGGTGATCGCCCTGCGGCAACTGGCGGCGGAGGTGATGCGCCAGTTGGAGGAGTTCAACCCCCGCCTAACCGGGTCGGTGCTGAGCGGGACGGCCACCCGTTACTCGGACGTCAATCTTGAGGTTTTTCCCACCAGCTTGAAGGACGTGGAGTTGTTCCTCCTGAATCGGAAGATTTCCTATCGTAGCGGTGAAAAGCTGATCCGCCAGGGCAAGGATTTGCGGGCCGTGCCGACGCTGGTCTTGTCGGATTTGCCGGCGGCAGTGGAGGTTCTGGTTTACGGAGCGGAGGACTTGCGCCTGTTGCCCAGGACGGCTGCCGATGGCAGGAGCCCCTTGCGGGCGAAAATTGCTCAGGTGGAAGCCTTGCTCGCCGGCGAGTAAATTTCCATTTGGATGAGAAGCTTGTCTGGTTTTTCTAACGAATTACGTTCATAATGACCCTAGGGTCTCGAAAAGCGAGACGGGTTGAATGGGGGGCCTTGGCCTTCCGGATTGGTTGAAGCAATGGAGAACGGAAAAACCCCCAAAAAAAGCCCGGATGCCACTCTGGGCGACTACAGCAAGTACCTGATTCACTCCAGGACGGAGATCGTTTTCGTGCTTCGGGCCGTGATGCAGAAGACGGAATTGGTTACGGCCTACTTCAACCATGGCAAGGATTTCTTCCTCACCTCCATCCTCGAGGTCGAGCCGGACCACCTGATCATCGACTTTGGCGCCAACGAGGCGCTCAATCGCAAAATCCAGGCGAGTGACCGGATCGTGTTTCTCACCAGCCAGGACCGGGTGCGGGTTCAGTTTACGGCGCCCTGGGTGAAAAAGGTGGAGTTCAACAAGCGCGATGCGTTCAGGCTTCCCCTGCCCGATGCCGTCCTCAAGCTCCAGCGGCGGGAGTACTATCGTATTTCCACGCCCATCACCGTCCCCCTCAAGTGCGAAATCCCTCTTCCCGAGGGGGGGAAAATCGATGTCTCCATCGTCGATATCAGCGTCGGGGGGATCGGCATTATCGGTTATCCGCCCGAACTGAACACGGAGGTGGGGGCCACCTATCCCGGTTGCAAAATCGACTTGCCGGACGTGGGCTCCATCGTCGCTACCATCCAGATTCGCAACGTGCTGGACGTTACCCTGAAAAGCGGCCAAGTCTCCAAGCGATCCGGCTGTCAGTTCCTGGACTTGCCGTCCAGCATGCAGGTGCAACTGCAGCGCTACATCATCAAGCTGGAACGGGAGCGCCGCGCCAAGCTGGCTGATGGTTGAGGGGGGTTTAAGCCTTTCCGCCTAGCCAGCGGGCGGCATCCAGGGCGAAGTAGGTCAGAATGCCGTCCGCTCCGGCCCGCTTGAAACTCAGCAGCGCTTCCAACACGCAAGCCCGCTCGTCCAGCCAGCCGTTCGCCGCCGCCGCCTTCAGCATCGCGTATTCGCCGCTGACCTGGTAGGCGTAGGTCGGCGCGCCAAACTCGTCCTTTACCCGGCGTACGATATCCAGGTAAGGCATGCCCGGTTTCACCATCACCATGTCGGCGCCCTCGTCCAGGTCCAGACCCACTTCCCACAGGGCCTCGTCGGAGTTGGCGGGGTCCATCTGATAGGTGTACTTGTTGCCCTTGCCCAGGTTGCCGGCGGAGCCGACCGCATCGCGGAAGGGGCCGTAGAAGCTGGAGGCGTACTTGGCGGAATAAGCCAGAATCCGGGTGTGAATATGGCCGCCCCTGTCCAGGGCCGCCCGCACCGCGCCGATGCGGCCGTCCATCATGTCCGAGGGCGCCACCACGTCCACTCCGGCCTCGGCGTGGGACACCGCCTGACGGGTCAGCACGGCGATGGTCTCGTCGTTCAGGACGTAGCCCGAACCGTCGATCAGGCCGTCCTGGCCGTGGCTGGTGTACGGGTCGAGGGCGATATCGGTGATGAGGCCCAGTTCCGGGAAGCGCTTTTTCAGTTCGCGGACGGCGCGGGGAACCAGCCCGTCGGGGTTGTAAGCCTCGGCGGCGTCCTCCGACTTCAGGGCGGTGTCGATCACGGGGAACAGCGCCAGGGCCGGCACGCCCAATTGGACGCATTGCTCCGCGGTGAACAACAGCTTGTCGATGGTTTGGCGCACCACTCCGGGCATGGAGGCGACCTCCTCGGTGCGGTTGCCGCCATCCAGCACGAACACGGGGTAGATGAGGTCGTCGGCGGTCAGGCGGTTTTCCCGCATCAGGCGGCGGGAGAATTCGTCGCGGCGCATGCGGCGCATGCGCTTGCCGGGGTATTTGCCTAAAGTTTGCATAGGTTCAGTCTCTAGGGTTGGCGAAAAGCCCGTTCCATGGGCGTTGCGGAACGAGTTTAAAATTTTTGCCGAATGACGGGAACTAAACTTTCACTCTTTTATCTTATGTTGCAGATGCCGCTACGCGGCGTCTCCCGCTTCTTCCTCCCTGAGCGGGTGCCTTAATCCCCATTAAGGCTTGTGTTCCCCCCGGTTTTCCTCCCCTTTAACCGGGGGTTTTTTATTCCCTGGGGGCGCCCCGAGATCGGGCGTCCCCTTTCCCGCCAGCCAGGCTTCGATCACTTTCTCGGCATCCTCCAGTCCGCTGCGCTTGAGGCTGGAAAACAGTTGCGCGGTGCAGTTGGGGTAGTGTGCCCCCACCTCCTTGCGCACGCTGCGCAGGGTGGCGGTGCCCTGCTGGCGGGTCAGCTTGTCGGACTTGGTCAGCAGGATGTGCACCGTCTTGCCCGTGGGGAGAAACCAGTCGAGCATTTGCCGGTCCAGGGGGGTCAGGGGGTGGCGGGCGTCCATCACCAGCACCATGCCCCACAGGCTTTGGCGGGTCTGCAGGTAGGCGCTGAGCACCCCTTCCCAGTGGTTGCGCACGTCTTCGGGCACCTTGGCGTAGCCGTAGCCGGGAAGGTCCACCAGGAACCCCGTTTCACCCAGGGTGAAGAAATTGATCAACTGGGTGCGCCCCGGCGTCTTACTGACGAAGGCGAGCCGTGTCCGATTTGCCAGGGCATTGATGGCGCTGGATTTTCCGGCGTTGGAGCGCCCGGCAAAGGCGATTTCCGGCCCGGCGGGGGGCGGGAGGTCGCGCAATTCGTGGGCGGAGGTGAAAAAGCGGGCGTTCTGGAAGATAGGCATAATCAGGCGTTTGCATCATAGCGTATTTTGTTTAGAATACGTAGCTTTTCAGGCATATTAGGATATTAGGAGCGAATAATGAAACTGTTCACCGCGATGGCGGCGGCGGTCGGGATACTCACTGCGGCATCGGCGTTTGCTGAAACGCCTGCTAAAGGCGACCCGGCAAAGGCCCAACAAATCGTCAACACCGTATGCGTAGCCTGCCACGGCGCGGACGGTAACAGCGTAGCCCCGGCCAACCCCAACCTGGCTGGCCAGCATGAAGCCTACCTGCTCAAGCAACTGCACGACTTCAAGTCCGGTGCCCGCATGAGCCCGGTGATGGCCGGCATGGTCGCTGCCCTGACCCCTGAGGACATGGTCAACCTGGCGGCTTATTTCAGCGGCCAGAAGCCCGCCGGCGGCAAGGCGGCCGACCCCAAGCAAGTGGAACTGGGGCAGAAGATTTACCGCGGTGGCGTGATGAAGACCGGCGTGCCCGCCTGCGCTGGCTGTCACAGCCCCAACGGCGCCGGTATCCCCGCCCAATTCCCCCGCCTGGCCGGCCAGCACGCCGACTACATCGCGACCCAGTTGAAGGCGTTCCGCAACGAAGAGCGCGCCAACGATCCGGGCAAGATGATGCGCGAAGTGGCGGTCAAGATGACCGACAAGGAAATGGCCGCCGTGGCCGCATACATCGCGGCGATGAAATAATTTCCCTTAAGCGGGAACTGAAAAAGGGTGGCGCGAGTCACCCTTTTTTATATTGAAGCCTATCCGTAGATTTCGTACCCTGCTTCCTCGCCGTTTGGGGTACAGTGCTAGGCGCGAACCGCGCCGCAATGATGCCCAAAGTGCTTAACGGCCCTTTCGGGCTAGGCTCTTGAATAGGAATCCACCGTGCAGAATCCCCGCACTTCGACCCTGAAAGCGTGGTACGAGCTCCTCAGCTCGATGCGCTTCGCCGTCAGCCTGCTGACCGTCCTCTCCATCGCCTCGGTGATCGGCACGGTGCTCAAGCAGAGCGAGCCCTACGCCAATTACGTGTTCCAGTTCGGCCCGTTCTGGTTCAAGGTGTTCGAGGCCCTGGGGCTGTATGACGTCTACCATGCCTGGTGGTTTCTCGCCATCCTGGTGTTCCTGGTGTTTTCCACCCTTCTGTGCCTGTACCGCAACACCCCCCTGATGCTGCGGGAAATCAAGGCTTACCGGGAGCACGCCACGGAGTCCTCCCTGCGGCATTTCGCCCACCGCGCGGAATGGCAGACCCGCCAGGCGCCCCAGGCGGTGATGGAAAAGCTGACCGGCTACCTGGCCGCCCACGGCTACCGTTTCAAGACCACCGAAACGGAGGGGGCCACGCTGGTTGCGGCGAAGAGCGGCGGCTACCGCCGGCTGGGTTATATCTTCGCCCATGCCGCCCTGGTCATCATCTGCATCGGCGGCTTGATCGACGGCAACATTCCCCTCAAACTGGGCCAGGTATGGGGCACCAACAAGCCTGAAACCCGCGACCTGCCGGTGAGCCAAGTGGGGGCCGCCAGCCGGCTGTCGGCGGGCAACCTGTCCTTCCGCGGCAGCGTGACGGTTCCCGAGGGCCAGGCGGCGGATGTGGTGTTCATCAATGCCGGCGAGGGCTATTACGTCCAGGAACTGCCCTTCGCCATCCGCCTGAAGAAATTCCACATCGAGTATTACCCCACCGGCCAGCCCAAGTCCTTCGTCAGCGACGTGGAAATCATCGACAAGGCCAGCGGTAAGACCGAAGCCCATTCTATTGCCGTGAACCACCCGCTGACCTACAAGGGGGTGGCGATTTACCAGGCGAGTTTCGACGATGGCGGCTCCAAGCTGGCCCTGGACGGCTGGAACCTGCTGTCCTCCGACACCCGGCCCTTCCCCTTCAAGGGGGTGGTGAAGCAAAACGCCCTGATGTCCAACGGCAACACCTCCTACACCGTGGAGTTCAACGATTTCCGCATGTTCAATATCGAGAGCATGGGGGGCGGGAAGGAAGGCGGACAGGGCTTCAGCGGCGCCCTCAGCGCGGTGCAGACGATTTCACCGGCGAAGAACGTGAAGAACATGGGGCCCAGCGTGCGCTTTACCGTGCGCAACAGCCAGGGGCAGGCCACCGAGTACAACAATTACATGCAGCCCATCGAACTCGACGGCCGCTCCTATTTCATGAGCGGCATGCGCGGCAGCCCGGCGGAGCCCTTCCGCTACCTGCGCTTCCCCGTGGATGAAAAGGGTGGCATCGACGGCTTCATGCAACTGCGGGCGGTGCTGTTCGACAAGAGCGCCTATCCGGAGATCGCCAAGCGCTTCGCCGCCCGCGCCCTCACCGGCGAGGCGGTGAGCGATACCCTGCGGGCCCGCTTCCTCGACAGCACCGAGAAGGTGATGCAGCTCTTCGCCCGGGGCGGCTACGACGCCCTGGCGCGCTTCATCGAGAAATCCGTCCCCGCCGCCGACCAGGACAAGGCGGCCCAGACCTACCTGAAGGTGCTGGAGAACGCCGCCTTCGAGGCCTATCAGATTTCCCGCCAACGGGCCAAGCTGGCGTCGGCCCAGCCGGACGAGAACACCCTGCGCTTCGTCCGCGACAGTCTCAACGCGGTCAGCGACGCCTTCTTCTACGGCTCGCCGGTATATTTCCAACTGGCCGGTTTCGAGCAGGTGCAGGCCAGCGGCTTCCAGTTGACCAAATCCCCCGGCCGCAACATCGTCTATCTCGGTTCCCTGTTGCTGGTGGCGGGCGTGTTCATTATGTTCTACATTCGGGAACGCCGGCTGTGGCTGTTGGTCAAACCCGAGCGCGGCGAAGTCCTTCTCGCCATGTCCAGCAACCGCAAGACCCTGGATTTCGAGAAGGAATTCGAGAAACACAAGCAGCATCTTGGCGAATTGCTCAACGCCGGGCACGAAACCCACTGACATAGGCTCTAACGATGGAACTGACTTCGGCTTCCTACGGCGCCAAACCGCCGTTCTTCAAGACCCTGACCTGGTTTGACTGGCTTTTCGCCCTACTGGCGCTGGGTGGCGGTGCGTATGCGCTGATGCGCTACAGCGGCTTCATGGACGGTTACGAGCAGGGTATCCTGGTGCTCGCCGCCGTCTCCCTGGCGGTCCTGGGCTGGGTGTGGAAGCCGGTGCGCGTCCTGGTGCTGGCGGTGGCGGCCTTGAGCCTGTTCGGCGCGGCCCAGTACCACGGCGACCTGGCGCGGGGCGAACAGGCCTTCTTCCTCAAGTATCTGTTCTCCAGCCAATCGGCCATCATGTGGATGAGCGCCCTCTTCGTCATGGCCACCATCGGCTACTGGATCGGCCTCTTCGCCCGCTCCGAGTTCACCAATAAGGCTTCCTCGGTCATCACCTGGTCGGCGGTGGTGATGGGCCTGGTGGGCCTGATGGTGCGCTGGTACGAGTCCTACCTGCTGGGGGCGGACATCGGCCATATTCCCATCAGCAACCTGTACGAAGTATTCGTCCTCTTCGCCATCATCACCGCCCTGATGTACCTGTTTTACGAGGATCGCTACGACAACCGCCAGATGGGGGCCTTCGCCCTCACCGTGATCAGCGCCGCCGTGGCCTTTCTCCTGTGGTACGCCTTCGACCGCCAGGCCCACGGCATCCAGCCCCTGGTGCCGGCCTTGCAGTCCTACTGGATGAAGCTCCATGTTCCGGCCAACTTCGTCGGCTACGGCGCCTTTTCCCTGGCGGCGATGGTGGGGGTGGCCTACCTGCTGGCGGAAAAGGGCATCCTGGCGAACCGCCTGCCGTCGCTGGACGTGCTGGACGACGTGATGTACAAGACCATCGCCATCGGCTTCGCCTTCTTCACCATCGCCACCATCCTCGGCGCGGTGTGGGCGGCGGAAGCCTGGGGCAGCTACTGGTCCTGGGATCCCAAGGAGACCTGGGCCCTGATCGTGTGGCTGAACTACGCCGCCTGGCTGCACCTGCGGCTGGTGAAGGGCTTGCGGGGGCCGATGGCGGCGTGGTGGGCGGTGGTCGGCCTGGTGGTGACGGTGTTCGCCTTCCTCGGCGTCAACATGTTCCTCTCCGGCCTCCACTCCTACGGTTCGCTGTAATTCCTGACGGCGGCGGAGGTTCTCTCCGCTTCCCCCCTCCCTTGCGAGGCTAAACGGCCCTGGCGCTGGTGACTTCCAGCCGAGGGAAGCGGCCCGCCAGGGCTTCTTCGACTTGCCGCTGGGCGGTGACTTCCTCGGGCACGCCTTCCTCTCCCCGCAGGCTGAGGAGCAGATTCAACTTCAACAGGTCGGGGGTGAAGTGCTCCACCAATTCCCACCAGCCGTTGGGGCTGCCCGGCCGGGCCGTCGGCATGGTGTAGGCCAGGGGCTGAACCGATTCGAATTCCATGCCC
>JAGUYQ010000075.1 GCA_020061285.1 Betaproteobacteria bacterium | reverse complement strand
GCCGCTGTCCACCGCGTCCGCCGCCAGGGAGCGGGTCTTGAAAAAGCGCGCCGCCCACAGCCACTTGTCGATGCGCAGTTTGCCGGCGTCCTCGCGGTCGTTCATCGGCGCTTCAGTGGCGGGTGGCGCTGGCCGGGCCGGCGCTGGCGAATGCCTGCTCCACGTCGTCCCGGTCGAAGGAATAGGTGCGGCTGCAAAACTCGCAGTCCACCTCGATCAGCCCCCGCTCGTCGAGAAGATTGCCCACTTCGTCGCGGCCCAGCAGGCGCAGCATGTCGGCCACCCGCTCGCGGGAGCAGGGGCAGAAGAAATACACCGGCTGAGGCTCGAACAGGCGCAGGTCTTCCCCGTGGTACAGGCGGTGGATGATCTTGCGCACCGGTAGGGCCAGCAGCTCGCGGCGGGCGAGGGTGGCGGCGAGCTGCACCGCCCTGTTCCAGGCGTCCTCGTCGCTGCCCTTGCCCTCCGGCAGGCGCTGCAACAGCATGCCGGCGGCGAAGCCCTTGTCCGCAGCCAGCCAGATGCGGGTATCCAGTTGTTCGGAGCGGGTCATGTAGCGCTCCAGGGCCTCGGCCACGCCGTGGCCTTCCAGTTCCACGATGCCCTGGTAGGCCTGGCCCTTTTCCGGCTCGATGGTGATGGCGAAGCGGCCCGCCCCCAGCATCTGGCGCAGGGTGCCGGCCTTGACCTCGCCTTCCCAGTTGGCGGTGGCGCGCATGATGAGGTCGTGGGAGCACTCCACCACCGCCAGGGTCACCGGACCATCCCCCTGCATTTGCAGGATCAGCCGGCCGGAATATTTCAGGGTGGCGGACAACAGCGCCGCCGCGGCCATCATTTCCCCCAGCAGCTCGCGCAGGGCGGAAGGGTAATCCCGCCGCTCCAGCACGGCCTTCCAGGTGGCTTCCAGTTGCACCACTTCCCCCCGTACCGGGGCGTGCTCGAAAAGGAAACGCTGTAGCGAGTCCCGCGCCGGATGGACGGCTTTCTTAGGGCTTGCCATCCGCCTTGCGCTCCACTTGGTTCAGTTCCTGTTCCCGGTCCCGGGCCAGGTCGGCGCCGGCAAAATCGCCGCCCTTGGGCAGCAGCAAACGAAAATCATCCAGGGCCTGCCAAGCCAGAACGGCCCGCTCGACGCGGAAATCCAGCACGTGCCCGCCGGCCTTGCGGTCCGCCCGCAGAAAATGCAGGTGGTAGCCCGGCACATTGAGCCCCTTGACGAAGGGCGGCGAGCGGAAGCCCAGCACCACTCCCGGTACCTGCTCGAAATCGAACACCGCCTGCTGCTTGGCCGCCTCCGCCAGAGGCGGGTAGGGGCGATGCTGGCGGGGGACGCTACGGGCCTTGAGGCTTCGGAACGTCCCTTCCAGGCGCACGGCGTAGAACAGGTTGGCGCTGGGCAGCCGGGCATCGAGGAAACGCTCCAATTCGTCCATGGTCAGGCCGGCAGGAATATCGAGCTTATGCTCCGGCTTGAAGGAAGCCACCACGGCGAAGGGAGTGTGTTCGCCGTCGGCCATCCGGTGCACCGAGCCGTCCGAACGCACCTGGTACACCACCCCTTGCTCCACCACCATCTCGCCGTCGAGGGCGTTGAAGGTGCCGAGGCCGAAATCGCCGTGGCGCTTCAATTCGCCAACGGTGAAGTCACCGTCGTACACCCCGTCCATCAAGGCATCGATGGGGGAAAACTGGACGATCCGCCCGGCCACGGCGGGAAATACCCACAAGGCCGCCAGCAGTAGAAGGATTAATTTGACATGCGAAGGGCGCAAGCAACGGCTCCGAATCTTTCCCGAAAGGCCCATTATACAGCCAGCCCGGTTTACCAAAGGTATGCCTGGAGCGGGGTTTTGCATTATCATTATTATCATTTGAAACTATTTTTTCACGCGATCGTCCATGACCCCTCCCTCCGCCGAACAATGTGTCGAACTGTTGTGCCAGAAGGGCTGCAAGGAAGTGCTGCGCTTGATCGGGGAAATCGAGGAAGGAGGAATACCCGAGGAACTCGCCCACCTCCCGGAAACGGGGCGGCAGGCGGTACTGCGGGAACTGAAGGCGATCATGGCCGCCTACGACCACGACTGAGGGCGGCTAGCGCCGGCCGGGACGGCGGCGTATTTCGAAAGCGGACACCGTTTTGACGATTTCCCCGTAGGGCAGGCTGTCCAGGTCGCCGAAGCGCTCCACCGCCTCCCGCACCAGGCCGAACACATTTTCCACCGTTTCCGTGCCGGCCCAGTCGGGCTCCAGCACCCCCTGCAAGCCCAGCAGGCCGCCGCATTGCACCTTCATTTCCTTGGCATGGGGCAGCCCGCCCTCCACATGGGTGAGATGGAGGGCGAATTGGGCGTTGTGGCGCAGCAGGTCCAGCAAGGTGCCGCAATCCGCCGCGATATCGGCGGACGAACAGCCGGCCACCTCCCGCTCGGCGATATTGAGCCGCACCGCTTTCTCGCAAAAGCAGCGCTTCGCCACCAGCGCCTTCTCGAAGGGACAGGCAATCGGGTTGGCGGCGCGGTAGGCACTGCGGTAGGCGACTTCGTCCACGGCATCGTTCCTGGGGTTGAGGCAATTACCAGTCGTCGCCGGTAATCGGTTCTTTTTCCCGCACCTGCATCAGCAGGTCTTCGGCCTGCAACTCGTTCTCGGCGAAGATCACCTTGACCAGGTAATTCTCCCCAGGAGGAATTTCCCCCCGCCGCTGCTTGGCCCAGTTGCTGGCCTCGCGGAACTTGTCGAACTGGTTCAGCACCGCCAGTTGCTTGAAGGGGCCTTCGATCACCTTGTAAACGTAATAGGGCATAACGGTTCCAATAATCAAGTAAATAACTCGGACATTCAAATTATAGCGCCTGTCCCCCGTCCCGTGCCATCCCTCACCGCACCCGCCGTGTCCGCACCCCGCTCAGATGGCCGGTCCGCCAATGGGCCACGGCCCAGCGCCAAAAATCGTCCCGGCCACCCTCCGCCACCTCCGCAGGCGGCGGCAAGCCGAGGAAGTGCAACACATGGTACAGCAAGGCCACTGGCCGCTTGGCCTCCACCGCCGGCGCCAGGGTCTGCTTGCTGAGTTTCTCCCCCACCTCGTTGACCGCCACCGGCAGGTGCAGATAGATGGGCACGGGCAACCCCAGCAGCCCTTGGAGGTAAATCTGGCGCGGCGTGGAATCCAGCAGGTCCGCCCCCCGCACCACCTGGGTCACTCCCTGTTCGCCGTCGTCCACCACCACCGCCAACTGATAGGCGAAGAGGCCGTCGGCGCGGCGCAGGACGAAGTCCCCCACTTCCCGCTCCAGGTCCTGACGGATGGCTCCCTGCAACCGGTCATCGAAGCCAATCTCCCCCTCCACCCGCAGCCGGACGGCG
>JAGUYQ010000070.1 GCA_020061285.1 Betaproteobacteria bacterium | reverse complement strand
TGGAGGCGCCCCCCGTCGCGGTGTTGCGGGGGCCGGCGACGGAGGTGGCCGCCTGGGCGGACGAGCTGGGACGGGACTATTTACCCCGTTGTCTGGTGCTGCCTCTGCCCAACGGAACACTGGATATTCCCCCTGGCTTGGACCACCCGGAGTCCGCGTCTGTCAACGCCTGGGCGTGCGAAAGCGTTAAATGTTTACCGGTAATAAGGGAAATGCCGCTTTTGCGGCAGGTTTGCAAAGGCGGCAAAGTTGTATAACATTGCCCGTTGAGTGGGGATTCAATCATTTAAATGAATAACGAAAGGAGCAATTGATGAAAGCTGTTCTGATGGGTACTCTCGCCGCCGCCGCTCTGCTGGTGGCCGGCCAAGCCGCTGCCGCCGACGAAACCGCCCTGGCCACCGCCAAGGGTTGCATGGCTTGCCACAGCATCGACAAGAAAGTCGTCGGCCCCGCCTACAAGGACGTGGCCAAGAAGTACAAGGGTGACAAGGGCGCCGAGGCCAAGCTGGTGGAGAAGGTGATGAAGGGTGGTTCCGGCGTTTGGGGTCCCGTGCCGATGCCCGCCAACAACGTGACCAAGGACGAAGCCACCAAGCTGGTGAAATGGGTCCTGTCCCATTAATCAAAGCGAATTTGTTGTACACTGAAAGCCAGCCTTCGGGCTGGCTTTTTTGTTTTCTGATCAAAGAGGAGAGGGAACAATGAAAAGAATGCTGATCGGCGCGGTGGGTGCCGCGATTCTGCTGGGTTCCGCCCCGGTTCTGGCGAACGGCGAGGCCCTGGCCAAGGCCAACAACTGCATGGGCTGCCATGCGGTGGATAAGAAAATGGTCGGTCCGTCCTACAAGGATGTCGCCGCCAAGTACAAGGGCCAAGGGGATGCGGAAGCCAAGCTGGCGGACAAGGTGAAAAAAGGCGGCACCGGCGTCTGGGGCTCCGTGCCGATGCCGCCCAATCCGGCGGTCAAGGACGACGACCTGAAGACCATCGTGAAGTGGATCCTGTCCCTCTGAGGCAGCCCCTGGCGTGATGAAAAAGCCGGTTCTTGCGCCGGCTTTTTCATTTCCAGCGCCCGTCCTTCACCTGGACGATGCCGTTCTCGATTCGCACGGCCATCACCGCCACCGGTTCGTAGGCCGGCGGGGCCAGGACCTCGCCGCTGCGGATGCTGAAACGGGCGCCGTGGCGCGGGCAGACGATCACTTCTTCCTCCAGGCAGCCGCTGGCCAGTTCGCCGCCGTCGTGGGTGCACACGTCCTCGATGGCGAACAACTCTCCCCCCAGGTTGAATACCGCCACGGCCACGCCGTCCACGTCCACCACCCGGCGGCTGCCGGGCGGCAATTCTGCGACGGGGCAGACGTTGACCCAATCCGACATCACGGACTCCTAAAAAAGGCCAAGCTCCAGCTTGGCTGCTTCCGACAAGCGCTCCTGGCTCCAGGGCGGGTCCCACACCAGTTCCACCTGGGCGTCGGCGATGCCGGGAACCTGTCGCACCGCGGCGGCGACGGTTTCGGGAAAGCTTTGGGCCACCGGGCAACCCGGCGCCGTAAGGGTCATGGCGATGCGGGCCTCGTTGCTCTCCGGGTCGATTTCCAGGCGGTAGATCAGCCCCAGGTCGTAAATGTTGACCGGGATTTCCGGGTCGTAGATGCCGCGCAGGGTCTGGATAACGGCTTCCCGCAACTCCTCATGGGTGGGCTTCATGGTTTTTCGTCCTCGGTGGAGACGCTGTCGTGGCAGCGGTGGAGGGCGCCGTGCAGCGTATGCCAGGCCAGGGTGGCGCATTTCACCCGGGTGGGAAAGTCCTTCACTCCCGCCAGCACTTCCAGCTTGCCCAGGCCGCCGGCATCGCCTTGCCCGGTCAGCATGGCGTGGACCTCGGTGAACAGGTTTTCCGCCTGTTCCACCGTCAGCCCCTTCACCGCCTCGGTCATGAGGGAGGCGGAGGCGGTGGAGATGGCGCAGCCCTGGCCGTCGAAGGCCACGTCCCGGACCACCCCGTCCGCCACTTCGAGGTAAAGGGTCAGGCGGTCGCCGCAGAGGGGATTGAAGCCTTCCAGGGTGTGGGTGGGGTGCTCCAGGCGGCCACGGTTGCGGGGGTGGCGGTTGTGGTCGAGGATCACGTCCTGGTAAAGGTCGCGCAGCTCATCCATGGAATAGCTCCCGAGCCTTGCGGATGGCGGCGGCCAAGGCGTCCACTTCCGCGCGGGTGTTGTAGAGGGCAAAGGAAGCGCGGGCGGTGGCGGGCAGACCGTAGCGGTCCATCACCGGCATGGCGCAGTGGTGGCCGGCGCGGATGGCGATGCCTTCCCGGTCCAGGACGGTGCCGATGTCGTGGGGGTGGACGCCGTCGAGGACGAAGCTGAGGATGGCGGACTTTTCCCGCGCCGTGCCGATCATCCGCAGGCCGGGAATATCGCCCACGGCGGCGGTGGCGTAGGCCAGCAAGTCCTGCTCGTAGGCCGCGATGGCGTCGCGGCCGATTTCCCCGATGAAAGCCAGGGCTTCGCCAAGGCCGACGGCGCCGGCGATGTGGGGGGTGCCGGCCTCGAATTTGTGGGGCAGGGGGGCGTAGGTGGTTTTCTCGAAGGTGACCCGCGCGATCATTTCCCCTCCCCCCTGGTAAGGGGGCAAGGCCTCCAACCACTCCTCCTTGCCGTAGAGCACGCCGATGCCGGTGGGGCCATAGACCTTGTGGCCGGAAAAGACGTAGAAATCGCAGTCCAGGGCCTGCACGTCCACGGTGCAATGGGCCGCGGC
The DNA here is from genome assembly GCA_020061285.1 of Betaproteobacteria bacterium. The sequence goes on along the minus strand of JAGUYQ010000070.1, from coordinate 875 downwards.
CTGGGCGCCGTCCACCAGCACCGGCACGCCTTTCTCCCGCGCCATGCCGATCATCCGTTGCAGGGGGTTTACCGTCCCGAGGGCGTTGGAAACGTGGGTGAAGGCGGCGATGCGGGTGTGCTCGCCGAGCAGGCTTTCGTATTCCTCCAGGATTACTTCCCCGGCGTCGTTGATGGGGGCGACTTTGAGAAAGGCGCCGCTTTGCTCGCAGGCCAGTTGCCAGGGGACGATGTTGGAATGATGCTCCATGGCGGTGATCAGCACTTCGTCGCCGGGGCGCAGGCCGGCGCGGCCGAAGGAGGAGGCCACCAGGTTGATGGCCTCGGTGGTGCCGCGCACGAAGACGATTTCCCGTGCCTTCCGTGCGTTGAGGAAGCGCTGGGCGATGACCCGCGCGCCCTCGTAGGCGGCGGTGGCCTCCTCGCTGAGGGTGTGCACGCCGCGATGGACGTTGGCGTTGGTCTCCTCGTAATAGCGGGCCAGGGCGTCGATTACCCGCCGGGGTTTCTGGGTGGTGGCGGCATTGTCCAGGTAGGCCAGGGGCTTGCCGTGGACTTGCCGGGCCAGGAGCGGAAACTCGGCGCGGAGGGCGGCGAAATCAGGCCTCATGGAAGAACTCCCGCGCCAATTCCCCGCCGGGCAGGCGTTGCAGCAGCAGGCGGCTGACAGTTTCCCGCAGGCAGGGGGAGGCGGTCCCCTGCACCATGTCGGCGGCGAAAGCGTAGGTAAGCACCGCCCGTGCGGCGGTTTCGTCCAGGCCCCGCGAGCGCAGATAGAACACCTGGCTCTCGTCCAGTTGTCCGACGGTGGCGCCGTGGCTGCACTTCACATCGTCGGCGTAGATTTCCAACTGGGGCTTGGTGTCGATTTCGGTG
>JAGUYQ010000022.1 GCA_020061285.1 Betaproteobacteria bacterium | reverse complement strand
CAGGGTATCCACGTCCCGGTCGGCTACCGCCATGATTTCGATGCCCCCCATCACCTGGCGATTGGAGAGGATGATGGCATCCTCTCCCAAGGCGTCCCTCACCTGGCGGAGCGCATCCCGGGTGGTACTGGCGTAGAACTTGCGGACGTTCACCCTCTACCTCCTAGAACGGCGATGACCTTGATATTCTTGTTTTCCGGCACTTCAGCGTGGGAAATCACCCGCAACTGGGGCGCCGCGCGGCGCAGGAAGCGCGCCAGCAGGATACGCAGGGGAACCGGCACCAGCAGCACGGCCGGCAGGCCCAACTGCTCCTGCTGCTGCACCATGGCCTCGGTCTGCTTGAGCAGATTCTCCGCCAGCCCCGGCTCCAGGCCGGCCCCCTCGCCTCCCGGTGTTTGCGTCCTCGTCGCCTGCATCAGGATATTTTCCAGTTGGGGGTCGAGGGCCGCCACCTGCAACTCACTCGCCCCTGGATAAAGTTGCTGAATGATAGCACGGCCCAATGCCATGCGGACCGCGGCGGTCAAGGCGTCGGGATCGGTGTTTTTGCCCCCCTGGTCGGCCAGGGTTTCAATGATAGTGCGCATGTCGCGGATGTGCACCCCTTCGTCGAGGAGGTTCTGCAATACCTTCTGCACCGTGCCCAGGGGCAGCAGTTCCGGCACCAGGTCCTCCACCAGCTTGGGGGCCTCCCGTTTCACCCGGTCCAGCAATTGCTGGGTTTCCTCCCGGCCCAAGAGCTCGGCGGCATGGGTCTGGATGATGTTGGAGAGGTGAGTGGCTACTACCGTGCTGGCATCCACCACCGTGTAGCCGTAGGCCTGGGCGCGCTCCCGCAGGTCGGCCTCGATCCAGACCGAGGGCAGGCCGAAGGCCGGGTCCTGGGTGGGCGTGCCGGGCAGGTCCCCCACCACGCGGCCGGGGTTGATGGCCAGGAACATGCCGGGATAGGCCTCGCCATACCCCACCTCCACCCCCTTCAGGGTGAGGCGGTAGGCGTTGGGGCGCAACTCCAGGTTGTCCCGGATATGCACCGCAGGCACCAGGAAACCCATTTCCTGGGCGAATTTCTTGCGGATGCCCTTGATGCGCCGCAGCAGCTCCCCGCTCTGCATGCGGTCCACCAGGGGGATCAGGCGATAGCCGACCTCCAGCCCCAGGGCGTCCACCAGGGTGACGTCGTCCCAGCCCACTTCCACCGGTTCCGGGGGCGGCGCTTCCACCACCTCCTCGGGCGCTTCCACCTCCGGGGCGCGGGAACGCTGGTCCAGGTAGTAGGCGCCCCCGGCCATGGCACCGCCCATCAGCAGGAAGGCCAGATGGGGCATGCCGGGGATCAGGCCGATGAGGGTCAGGATGCTGCCGGTGATGATCATCACCTGGGGACGGTTGAAGAGTTGGGAGATGAGTTGCTTGGAGAGGTCCTCGCCGGTACCGACCCGGCTTACCACCACGCCGGCGGCGGTGGAAATGATCAGGGCCGGAATCTGCGCCACCAGGCCGTCGCCGATGGTGAGCAGAGTGTAGTTGTTGGCCGCCGTGGCCAGGTCCAGGTTGTGCTGGAGCATGCCCACCGCCAAGCCGCCGATGATGTTGATGAGCATGATCAGGATGCCGGCGACGGCGTCGCCGCGCACGAATTTGCTGGCACCGTCCATGGAGCCGAAAAACTCCGCCTCCTGGGAAATTTCCGTGCGGCGGCGGCGCGCCTCCTCCTCGCCGATGAGGCCGGCGTTGAGGTCGGCGTCGATGGCCATCTGCTTGCCGGGCATGGCGTCCAGGGTAAAGCGGGCGCTCACCTCGGCGATGCGTCCCGCGCCCTTGGTGATCACCACGAAGTTGATAATCACCAGAATGATGAACACCACGATGCCGACGGTGTAGTTCCCCCCCACCAGGAAGTGGCCGAAGGCCTCGATCACCTTGCCCGCCGCGTCCGCCCCGGTGTGGCCTTCCAACAGCACGATCCGGGACGAGGCGACGTTGAGGGACAGGCGCAGCAGGGTGGTCACCAGCAGTACCGTGGGAAAGATGGCGAATTCCAGCGGCTTCAGGGTATAGAGGCTGACCAGCAGCACGATCATCGCCAGGGCGATGTTGAAGGTGAACAGCAGGTCGAGCAGGAACGGCGGCAGGGGCAGCACCATCATCGCCAGGATCAGGATGATGATGACGGGGCCGGCCAGGCGGCTGATGTTCACCCCGGAAAGGAAGTCGAGGGCGCCGACGCGGGCGTTCATGCTTCATCCCCTCCCGGGTCCATATCCTCGGGCACCGGCAGATTACCCGGCGCCTTGGGCGCCGCACCCCCTTGCTTCTCGTAGCGCTGCAACTGGTAGATGTAAGCGAGCACTTCCGCCACCGCGGTGTAGAGGGCCGAGGGTATCTCCTCTCCCAGCTCGGCATGCCGGTACAGCGCCCGCGCCAGGGGCGGGGTGCGCAACACCGGCACATGGTGTTCCTTTGCCAGATCCATGATGCGCTCGGCCAGGAGGTGGGAACCCTTCGCCACCACCGTCGGCGCGCCCATGGACTTGCTCTCGTATTTCAGCGCCACCGCGTAATGGGTCGGGTTGGTGACGATCACGTCGGCCTTGGGCACCTCGGCCATCATGCGCTTACGCGCCATTTCGCGCTGCATCTGGCGGATGCGGCCCTTGACGTGAGGATCGCCCTCCGATTCCTTGTACTCCTGACGGATGTCCTCCTTGGTCATTTTCAGTTTCTGACTGTGGTCCCACAACTGGAAAGGCACATCGATGGCCACCACCAGCAGGAGGGAACAGGAAACGGCGATGAAGGTCGTCAGCACCAACTGGCCGAAGTGCACCAGGCTGACTTCGGAAGACTCCATCACCAGGCCGAACAACGCCTCCTTGTAATGCAGGATGGTCCACCAGGCCACGCCGCCGATCAGCAGCGTCTTGGCGATGGCCTTGACCATCTCGATCAGGCCGTTGACGGAAATGACGCGGGAAATGCCTTTGAGGGGATTGAGCTTGCCGAAATCCGGCGTCAGCGCTTCGGCGGAAAACAGCCAGCCGGAAAGCAGCATCGGGGTCAGCAGTGCCGCCGCCATCATCAAGCCGAGAAAGGGAACAAAAGCGATCAGCACATCCTGGGTTTGATGATGGAGACGCTGCTGCATCATGACGGTATCGAAAGCCACCGAGCGGTCGAAGGAGAGGCCGAATTGCAGCAAGCGGGTGAGGCTGCCCACCAGTTGGTCCCCCATCATCATGAACGAACTGCCCGCCGCGACCAGCATGACGAAGGTGGTCAACTCGCGGGAACGGGCCACCTGCCCCTTTTCCCGCGCCTGCTGGATGCGTCTGGGCGTTGCGTCTTCTGTTCGTTCGAGATCGCTGTCCTCGGCCACTCCCATCCCCTTTGTTCAACCGGTCCGCCGTCCTGGAGGGCCTCCTACGGACACGCGCCAAGACCAGCATATTTGGTGGCTAGTTTATCCTATTTCCACCAGATATTGTAGAGGACAGCGAATTTTACCCCGAACGGGGAAGACGAAGGACTGCGGAGGAAGCGATTGATTCGGAAACGCTTATTCCGCCTCGTCGATCCAGGCCATCTGGATCGCTTCGAGAATTTTCTCGTTGGAGCGCTGGGGGTCGTCGGCAAAGCCTTCGAGGCCCGTCACCCAGGCATGGAGATCGGTAAAGCGGACGTACCTGGGGTCCACATCGGGATGCTTCTCGTACAAGGCGATGGCGATGTCCAGGGTATCGGTCCACTTCATGGGAGGGCGCTCACTTTTTTCCATGGCCTTCCTTGGCCATGTTGATCGAATACTTGGGAATTT
>JAGUYQ010000163.1 GCA_020061285.1 Betaproteobacteria bacterium | reverse complement strand
AGAGTGGCTTCCTCGGGGCGCAGGCTGCGCAGGGGCGGCCCGGTGGCGGCCATTTCGGCCATGGGCGGCAGGGAGCGGGTGGGCACGTTGAGCACTTCTCCCCATTCCCGCCATTCCGCCGCCACTTGGTCGAACAGGTCCGCCACCCCGTCCCGCTCCAGGCCGAGTTGGGCCCCCAGGTGGTACAGGTCCGGCAGCAGGTGCCAGCGCTCCTGCTCGTCGGCCATGCAGGCCCGGCCCAGGAGAGTGGCGAAATGCAGGGCCTGGGTCAGGACCTGGGCACGGGAGCCGACGGGGAAATCCGCTGCCGCGGGGTCTTCATGATGGTATACCGCATCGACGAAAATGGCCGGCAGGCCCCAGTCGTCCAGCAGGGCGGCGGTCAATTCCCGGTGATCCATGCCGAAGCGTTCGGCCTCCAGGGCGAGCAGGGTTCCCGGCGGCTGGCCCCGCGCGGCGTCGAGGATTTCACCGTAGTCTTCCGGAAACAGGGTGGCCAGGGCCAGGCTTCCCACGCCGGACAGCAGGCCGCAGGTGAAGCTTTCCTCGGAGGCGCTCTGGGCCTGGGCGGCGATGGCTTGGGCGGCGATGGCGGTGGCCAGGGAGCGGGACCAGAAGGCCTGGTAGTCGAAGGCGGGGCACTTGCCGCTGGCGTGGTCGCTGATGAGGGAAAAGCCCAGCACCAGTTGCCGCACGCGGAAGATGCCCAGCAGGATCACCGCCCTGTTGATGGCCACGATGGGCCGGCCGCTGCGGTGGGCGGTGTTGGCGAATTTGAGCAGGCGACCGGATATGGCGGGGTCGGTACGGATCAGGTGGGTGATTTCATCCAGGTCCACTTCTTCCCGCTGGGTCAGGTCGATGATGGCGAAGGCCACCCCCTTAGGGGAAGGGAGCCTGCCCGTGGCCTTGAACTTCTCGAAGCACTCCTGCTTGGCGTGGATCATGGATATGTATTTGTCATCGGCACGATTTAATTAAAGTATGTTTCCCCCCGTGAATCAAACGCTTTCTCCTGGAGCAGAAGGGCATCGGCTTAACCCGGGACGGGGGGAGGTGCTAAAATAACCCGCTTTCAACCGCTTATCCGAGGTAACCATGGCCGGCCATAGCAAATGGGCGAACATCCAGCACCGCAAGGGGCGCCAGGACGCCAAGCGCGGCAAGATATTCACCCGCCTGATCAAGGAAATCACCGTCGCCGCCAAGATGGGCGGCGGCGACGCCAACTGCAATCCCCGTCTCCGCCTCGCCATCGACAAGGCGAAGGAAAACAACATGCCCGGCGACAACATCGACCGCGCCATCAAGCGCGGCACCGGCGAACTGGAAGGAGTCACCTATGAGGAAGTGCGCTACGAGGGCTACGGCCCCGGCGGAGCGGCGGTGATGGTGGACTGCCTCACCGACAACCGCACCCGCACCGTGGCCGACGTGCGCCACGCCTTCAGCAAGCACGGCGGCAACATGGGCACCGACGGCTGCGTGGCCTTCCAGTTCAAGCACTGCGGCCAACTCATGTTCGCTCCCGGCACCGACGAGGACAAACTGATGGAGGCTGCCCTGGAGGTGGGCGCCGAGGATGTCATCCCCAACGACGACGGCTCCCTCGAAGTGGTGACCGGCCCCTACGAATTCAGCGCGGTCAAGGAAGGCCTGGAAAAGGCCGGCTTCAAGGCCGAGTTCGGCGAGGTGACCATGAAGCCCGGCAACGACACCGAGTTGGCCGGCGACGACGCCGTGAAAATGCAGAAGCTGCTGGACGCCCTGGAAAACCTCGACGACGTGCAGGAGGTGTACACCTCCGCCGTCATGGACGAGGAATAAACCCCGGTGCTGGAGGCCGCGCGGGCCAGTGAATTGGCGCAGGAGTGGGTCGCGGCGTGGAACGCCCGCGATCTCGACGCCATCCTGGCCCACTACGGGGAGGGCATCGTGTTTTCCTCCCCCTTCGTCGCCAAGCTTAGCGGCGACCCCTCCGGAACCCTCCACGGCAAGGCCGCCCTGCGGGAATATTTCGCCCGCGGCCTGGCGGCCTACCCCGATCTTCGTTTCGAATTGCTCCGCGTCCTGAGCGGCGTGGACAGCGTCACCCTCTACTACCGCAGCGTCAACGGGCTCTATGCGGCCGAAGCCATGCAGGTGGGCGAAGACGGCCTGGTGCACCGGGTATGGGCCCACTACGGGGCCGGGGACTGAGGAGCGGTGCGCATCCTCGGCATCGACCCCGGACTGCGGGTCACCGGCTTCGGCATCATCGAACGCCACGGGAGCAAGCTGGCCTACGTCGGCAGCGGCTGCGTCCGCACGCCGGACGGTACGTTGCCGGAGCGCCTGAAGGTGATCCTGGAAGGGGTGGGGGAGGTCATCGGCCAGTACCGGCCGGAGCAGGTGGCGGTGGAAGAGGTGTTCGTCAACGTCAATCCCAAGTCCACCCTGCTCCTCGGTCAAGCACGGGGGGCGGCGATCTGCGGCGCGGTGCTGCACAGCCTGCCGGTGGCGGAATATACCGCCCTCCAGGTGAAGCA
>JAGUYQ010000109.1 GCA_020061285.1 Betaproteobacteria bacterium | reverse complement strand
GAAGTTAGCGCGGCAATTTTCAATGAGCTTGCCGATGCTAACGAAACGCGTGGATGGTGGAGTAAGGATGTTACCTTGGTGGGCGCCGATGGCCATGTCCATTCCCGAAAAGAAATGGAACGAGCCGAGCGAGAAGAAAATAGGGGCCTTGGCGGGACAACACGGGCGCTGGATATGTTTATCGCCTCCCTAAACTGGATTTCTTATAAGTCCATTTATTACAGCCTAGCTGCAAAATACTTTAGAGCGGACACCTTTCTCCATCCAATTCGGCATGCCTATCAGGTGCATTGGATGAAAAAAACCGGTGCCTATGGACACGACTTCACAGGGAAGCTAATCGCATCACTTTCAAAAAGCCTGTCCACATCGGTCTCAGAGGTCATAGACAATGGACGGAGCGCAGCGGTATCAATTGAACTACCAATCTTTTCAGCGTGGCTAACGGCACAAACTGGAGACATTTCCCAAGTTATTCAGGCCGCACGAGACCTTAGGAATACGCAAGACTTTCAGGATATTCGGGGACTCTTGAGAGAGATTCGTATTGCTTATGATGAATCGGGAATCGCTCATGCCAATAAGGCCGTCGAAAAATGGAAGAAGGAAATTGATAGGGCGTCGAAAGGTCTGAAACAGCAATACGGCGTTGACGGCGGTCAGGGCATTCAAGGTAGCTTTCTCATAAAGGTATACAACTCGATCGCCGCAGTAAAAGGATTGCCTCAGTTCCCTGAGTTCGAGTTCAAAGTTCCTCTCCCTGAATTCATTCGAATCAACAAGTCATCATCTTTCTCTAACCTGTACAAAAACGTTGTAGGCGAACTCACAGCAGTAGAACGACTGGGGGGTATTCGAGACAAAATGGTTGCAAGATTCCAAATTGACGATCAGTACTACGTTCCCCCCAAGACGGAGTCTCCTAAGTTCCGTAAGTATGCATCGGAGTGGAAATTGCCCATGTAAGAGAGGTTCTACATTTAGACCAACCGGACAGGCCAAAGCTGTCCGCTCCACAAATGCTAGACATGCGGTAAGCGGCTGATCGGCCTCTCTTGGATATATGAATACGACTTCTGAGCACCTTCCCCGTATTTTCCTCCTCAGCCACATGCGCGCCTATACCAGCTTGGCGGGGCATATTCTCGGCTCGCACCCGCAAATCAACGGCTATTACGAAATGCACATCAGCTATGAGGACGCTTCCTCCCTGGACAGGCAGCTCGATGTGTTTTTGGAAGGCGATGCGCTCAAGGAAGACAGCCGCTATCTGTTCGACAAGCTGCTGCACAACGACTATGCGTTGAAGCCCGAGCGCTTGGGCTTGGCGGAGATGAAAATACTGGTTTCGCTGCTGGGGCCGGAGTGCGCGATCAAGAGCATCGTCGCGCTGTTTTCGCGGAAGGAGATCGACGATCTTTATGCTTCTCCCGTGGAGGCAGCGAACTACTATGTCGCCCGCGTCCAGGCGCTGGCTGACTTCTGCCGGACGGCCGATCGGCCCTATTACTACTTCGACGCCGAACTGTTGCAGCGGGCGCCGGAGAGGCTGCTGCCCAAGCTGTCGGATTGGCTGGAACTGGATTCGCCTTTGAGCGAGCGCTATCAGCTCTTCAGCCATACCGGCAAACCCCGCAAGGGCGATTCGTCCGAGCGCATTCATAGCGGGGTCATCGACCGGACGCCGAGCGATTATTCCCATGTCTCGATACCGCAGGATGTGCTGAATGCGGCACGGGAAGTTTACCGGGAATGCCGGCGGGAGATGATCGCGAATGCGGCGGATTCGCTTGTCGGGGACTGGGAAGCAATCGGTTTAGTCCCCTCTCCCCTTGAGGGAGAGGGCCAGGGAGAGGGGTAAGATATGTTTTTATGCCCCTCTCCCCCGCCCTCCCCCTCAAGGGGGGAGGGGGTGTTCTCAGAAAAGGCTATCCCAGGCATCCCGCTCCGCCCGGTAATTCATCAAGGCCTCGACGATCTGCCGTTTGCGCCGGGCGCGATGCTCGGCTGACTGGATTTGGCCCCAGGCCGGGGCGTGTTCGCCGAAATTGCGCTCGATATTGCCGATGAAGGCCTGGACTTGGCGCAACGCCCCCGCCAGATCGGGCGAGTTCCGCCACCAATGCCCGGCGTTGAACACCAGGTCGTGCAACTGCCGGTTTCGGGCGGCGATGGCCTCGTGCTTTTGCCGGTAGAGGGCCAGCAGTTCGGCCTCTTTCCGTGCCATGACCGTCTCGATTGCCTCTCGGGCGAAGGGCTGATTCACGTCCACCTGCTTGACCAGTTCCTCGGTGGAGAACAGCATCAGGTCGCCGAAGAATTGGCGCTCGAATTCGTCGGACAAATCGACGCTTTGCTGTTCCCTATCCAATTCCACGCCGGGGCGGAAATCGTCGTCCAATCCCGCCTCGGTAGTACGGCGGTGCAGGTTGGGCATGTTGAAGGAGGCGAAACGCCCCCCGATCTCGGCGGCGATCAGCCGGCCGGCGGTGGGGCCGGACATTCTTAAACGCAAATGCCCGAAGGGGATGACGTATTTCAGCCCGGCATGGTTGACGATGTAGTTGCCGGGATAGACCGTCCGCGCCGGAACGAGCTGGGTGAAGCCGCTGCCGTAGGAAAACCAGGTCTTGCGGGTGAGATGCTCGCCGAAGAAAAAGGCGTTGAGCTGCCCGGCGAAATCCTTGAGGCAGGCGCTATGGTCGTGTTCCCCGGAAAGCCGGCACTGGTAGGGGAAGGTGGCCGCCTGGTTGTCGAAGCCGAACAGCCCGGCCAGGTCGTGGTAGGCGGCGTCCCCCGGAAGGGGTCCCTGGGGGCCGTGAAATTGGCAGGCCTCATCGCCGGACAAGGTGGAGAGGCGGGCAAAGAAGGCCGTCACGTCGTCGAGGAAATTGGCGGCCATCACCGAGGGGGAGACGGGCGGGTCCCCCACCAGCTTGCCGGTAAGCATCAGGGTGTCGGTGGTGCGGAAAATCCGGTCGATGGCGTGGAAATAGTTCAGCGCGTACACAGCCTCTTCGCCGGATTCGGTCTTCCGGTTCACGCAAAAATGCTGGTCGCTGTCCACCAAGTAGTAGAGGGTCCGGTCCTTGTTTTCCGTCAATTGCAGGAACTTCAGGTAGCTCAAGTTGCGGTTGGCGGCCTGGCCCTTGCGGTAGAACTTGTCCCTGGGCTGGGTGGTGAGCAGATGGCCCAGTTGTTCGCGCTTCTCGGCGGGGAGGGAATGCAGCAGTTCGTACTGCTCGTCCAGGCCGAAATGGAAGACCTGCAGGCCTTTCTGCCGGTATTCCTCCACCAGTTCTTGGTGGCGGCGGATGTTGCGCTCGTCGCGGCTGTCTTCGGCGACGACGACCGTGATCTTGTCCCACACGCCGTTGGTCTGCCCGCCGTAGCCGAACAGGATGCAAATCCGGTAAATGCTTTCCAGGCAGGCCCGCAGGTGGGGCGGGCGGTCGGCAATGGGGATGCCGAGGATGAAATGGTGGCGGTCGTCATCCCCCCGCTGCCGGATCAGCGCCTCCTGCTCGCGGAACAGGGCCTGGTAGCCGGTCAGTAGGGGTGCTAAATCTGCCCCAGGCGACCACATCGCCTTTTCCAGCAGGGGATAGCACTGTTCGTAACTCTCGATGAGTTCGTCGAGTGTAGCCGGTTCGGCCAGTTGCGCACCGATTTCGGCCAGGCCGGGGATGGCGGAATGGTAGCGGGCAATGCATTCCGCAAGATGGACCGTCATGAACCCAGGTCACCCCTATGGCAGATATGGAAGCGATTGTCCCTCACCCCCACCCCTCTCCCAAAGGGAGAGGGGCTGTTCCTCCTTCTCACATCGGGAGAATGGCCGGAGATGAGGGGAAGCCGCGGCCATGCTTGGGATATTCGGAGACTCGGCGAGCAATCCATAGTGAAATCAGTTAGGGGCGACTAGCGTCTTGAGGAATAATTCGGGTATGCATCCTGGTCGAGGGTGATCTCGATGAGAGTGATGCCGTGGCGGAAATCGACCGTCTCCAGCTTCGCCAAGTCTTCTTCATTCTCCACCCGGCAATGCCGGATACCGAAGGATTGCGCCAGCAGCCCGTAGTCCGGGTTGGCGAAATCGCAGTCGATGAAACGGTCCCGGTAAAGGTGGTGCTGGTTCTTGCGGATCAGGCCCATGGTGTTGTTGTTGAACAGGACGATGTTCAGCGGGATGCCGTAATTGACCGCCGTCATGATCTCCATGGCGCACATCTGGAAGCCGCCGTCGCCGATCATGGCGAACAGGGGGCGCTCGACTTCGCAGCCGGCGCCGATGGCCGCCGGGATGGCATGGCCCAGGGAGGAGATGCCGGTGTTGGGGTAATAACGGTCCTGGGCGGACACCCGGTAGAAGTTCTGGGCGAAAACGATGTTGTCGTCGAACATGGCCAGGCCGTCGGGAAACCGTTGCTCCAGCCAGGTGTAAAAGGCGCGTACGTGGTCGAACTGGCGGTTGAAGATGGTCTCGCCGGCGGTCTCGGCCTGGGCTTGGGCGGCCGAGATGAAGGCGGCGATATCCACGGGGCCTTTTGCCGGCAGTGCCTCAAGGGCTGAATCCAGGGCTTGCAGGTAGGCGCCGAGGTCGGCCTGGATTGCCAGGTCGGCGCAGAAGACCTTTTCCAGTTGCTGGGCGCTGATGTCCACCTGGATGAGTTTCTTGCCCGCCAACAGCTTCCTGTCCCAGACATAGCTGGTCCGTTCGTTGAACCCCGCCCCCAGCACCAGCACCAGGTCGGCTTCCTGTTCCAGGTAACGCATGGCGTAACCGCCGGAGGTGACGCCGAGGCTGCCCAGGGCCAGGGAGGAGCGTTCGTCGATGGCGCCCTTGGCCTTGAGGCTGCTGGCCACCGGAATATTAAGACGCTCGCTGATGCGGCGCAGGCGTTCCTGGGCGCCGGCCTGGATGCAGCCGTAGCCGGCGATAATCAGGGGACGCTTCGATGCGCGGATCAGCGCCACGCTCTTGTCGATGTACTGCTCGGCGAGGACGCATTCGCCCTTCATGGGCGTGAAGGAAATCTGGTCCAGGATGGAGGCGTCCACCAGTTCCTTCTGCACGTTATGGGGGAAGCTCAACACCACCGGGCCGGGGGTTCGGGAAAGCAGGTGCTTGGCCGCCTGGTTCAGCACCGTGGGCAGGTAGTCCGTGCGTTCGATCAGCTTGTGGTAGCGCGTGATGCCGGCGAACAGCGTGACCTGATCGATGCTGCCGCCCTCGCCGGAACTCTCCTGCAGCCCGCCCTTGCCGAAAAACTGGGTGGAGGTTTCGCCGGTGATGACCAGCACCGGCTGCTTGTCCGCATAGGCATTGGCGATCCCGGTCACCAGGTTGGTGGCGCCGGGCCCCGCCGTGGTGATGCAGGCCGCGATCTTCCCGGTCGCCCGCGCATAGCCGCCGGCCATGAAGGCCGCTCCCTGCTCGTGCTTCACCAGCACGGTCTTGATCCTGGAGTCGTACAGGCTGTCGTACACCGGCAGGATATGGGCGCCGGGCATGCCGAATACATGGGTGAGGTCCAGGCGCTCCATGAACCTGACGATCAGTTCACTGACTGCTATTTTCAAGACACCGTATCCATTTCCGAAGCCGCCGGGTTTGCTTGCAGCACCCCGTGCAGGACAGCCGTTGAAGAGGGCTCTTTTTAACACAAGCGGCGTTGCGCCTCAACGCCGCCCTTGCCGCTGTCCCCGCTCTAAACGGTGAATGCTGGCCTTCGATTGAATGCGGCCATATGGCGACAGGAGGAGATGACGGCGCCCCCGGTGGCGGCGAAAGCCTAATTCCGTCAGGGCCCGGCGTTTAGGCTGACCAGTTCCGGCGCCTCGCCGTGGCCGATGAGCAGGCGCTTCACCCGTTCCTGCCACAAACGTCCGAATTCCCGCTGTTCCTCCGCGCTGGCTGAACCGGCCTGGATTTTCTGCATCAGCATGCCCATTTCGGGCAGGGGGGGGACGAGCTGCGGGTGGTAGGCGGTTTCCACGGCGGCACCATTGTCCAGCCGGGCAAAGCGGATTTCCCCTTCCATGGGCTCACCGAAGCGCAGTAGGCCGCGGCGGCCGTGGCGACCGCCGATGCCCTTGAATCCGCCTTCCGCCGCCGCTCCCGTGAGAAGGCTCACCACGTTGGCGATCACGCCGGTGACGCCGTCTTCCTGCTTGTCGCGGAATGCCACCCGGATTCCGCCCCGCTCCGGCACGGTGTCGCCGTAGAGGGCAGCGAGGGCGCGCCGGGTCATCAGCCAGGCTCCCGCCACG
>JAGUYQ010000077.1 GCA_020061285.1 Betaproteobacteria bacterium | reverse complement strand
GCTGCCCGCCGGCACCCATTCCCCCTGCACATAGAGAGTGTCCTCCACCGCACCCGCCACGGGGGCGGCCACGGTTTTCTGGTCGAGCTTCCACTTCGCTTGGGCCAAGACCGCCTTGGCAGCCTCCGCCTCGGCCTGGGCGGCGGTGGACTGGGCGTCCAGGCTGGCCAAGCCGGCGCGGGCTTGGTCCAGAACCGCGCGGGCATTGTCCAGGGATTGAACGGACACGAACTTTTTCCCGGCCAAATCCCGCGTGCGGCGGTAGGACTGCTCGGCAAGCGTCAGTTGCGCCGCGGCCTGGGCGCGCTGGGCGCGAACGGATTCCACGCCGTCCGTGGCTTTTTTCAGGCGTTCCTCCGCTTCCAGCCGGCCCGCCCGCTCGTTCTCCTGCTCCAGTGCGAAGAGGGGAACCCCGCTGTGGATGGCGTCGCCCCGCTTCACCGCCAATTCCGTCAGGCTGCCGGCGAAGGGAGCGGCCACCCGCACGTACTCCCCCTCGGCATAGCCCTGGAACACCTTGCCGTCCCCCGAGGAACAGGCCCCGAGGGACAACAATGCAGCGAGCACAATCCAGCGACCGGACATGGGACTTTCTCCTTTATTCTTCCACGGGCTTGGGATGACGCCCGCGCCAGCGTTCGATAAAACGCTCCACCAAGGAATAGACCGCCGGCACCACCACCAGGGTCAGCAGGGTGGAGGAGATCATGCCGCCGATCACCGCCACCGCCAGGGGGCCGTTGGTCTCGGCCCCCGCGCCGAGGCCGAGGGCGGCGGGGAAGAGGGCCAGGATCACGGTGGCGGAGGTCATCAGCACCGGCCGCATACGGATGGGGCAAGCGTCCTTGAGTGCCTCGTCCACACCCTTGCCCTCCTCCCGCCGCTGGTTGGTGAGGTCCACCAGGAGGATGGAGTTCTTCGCCACCAGGCCGATCAGCAGCACCAGGCCGATCATGGAGTAGATGTTGAGGGTATTGCCGGTAAGCCACAGGGCCACCACCCCGCCGATGATCGCCAGGGGCTGGGCCAGCATGATGATGAAGGGCTGGAGGAAGGAGTTGAACTGGCTCGCCAACACCATGTAGAGCAGCACCATCGCCAGGGTGAAGGCGAAGATCATGTAATTCACCGTCTTGCCGAACTCCTCGGCCTGGCCGATCATCTTGACGCTATAACCCATGGGCAGGATTTCCGCCGCGGCTTGCTTGACCTTGGCTACCGCCTCCCCCAGGGGCATGGTGGGCGTGGCGTAGAAGGTGGCGGCGTATTGCAGGTCGAAGCGGCCGATGATGGCGGGCCCCAGGGTCTGCTTGACGGTGGCGACGGTGTCCAGGCGCACCAGCTTGCCGTCCTTGCTGCGCAGGTAAATCTTGGTCAAGTCGGACGGCTGGGCGAACTCGCCGTCCTTGGCCTTGGCGCGAATGTAATAGCGCTGGCCGTCCCCCGGCTCGTCGTTGTAGCGGGCGAGGTCCACGCCGCCGCTCAGCATGTTGAGGGCCAGGGCCACGTCCGACGAAGAAAGGCCGGCGGCGGCCACCCGCACCCGGTCGGGATTGAGGGTCAACTGGGGCAGGTCCAACTGTAGGTCGGTGTCCAGCCGCCCCATGCCCTGGTCGCCGGCCAGCTTCTGCTGCAACTCCTTGGTCAGCCGTCCGACCTCGTCCAGGTTGGGGCCGCTGAGGACGAACTGCAAGGGTTCGCCCCGCTGGCCGCCGACCATCGGATAGGGGGCGGGAAAAACCCGTGCGCCGGGAATCTGCGACAACTCCTTGCGCAGCATCGCCAGGATATCCTGCTGCTTGACGGTGCGCTGCTCACGGGGAGCCAGCCGCGCCACCACCAGGCCCTGGTTCACCTGCCCGGCCTGGCCCACGCCGATGAGGGCGAATTCGGTGACGATCTCCTTGTGCTTGAAAAGGGCGCTTTCCACCATCCGCAAGCGGCTGTCGGTGTAGTCGATGCTCGACCCGAGGGGGGTGCGCAGGTTCACCAGGAAGCGTCCTTCGTCCTGTTCCGGGGTGAAGGTCTTGCCCACGTTGGCGAAGAAGAAGGTGCTGGAGGCGACGATCAGCAGCGTGAGCCCCACGACCTTCCAGCGGTGGGCGAGGGCCAGGTCGAGAAGATGGCGATAGATGTCGTCCATGCGGTGGAAAAACCGGTCGAGTGCGTAATACACCTTGCCGTGCTGTTTCGCCACCTTGAGGTAGCGGGAACACAGCATCGGCGTCAGGGTGAGGGACACGAACAGGGACACCAGCACACCGAAGGTCACCACCACCGCGAAGGATTTGAAGAACTGGCCGATGATGCCGCCCATGAAAATCACCGGGGCGAAAATCGACACCAGGGAAAGGGTCGCCGCCAGCACCGCGAACACCACCTCGTTGCTGCCGTTGATGGCCGCCGACACGGGGTCGGGGTCGAGGGTTTCGCGGTGGCGAAAGATGTTCTCCAGCACCACGATGGCGTCGTCCACCACCACCCCGATCAGCAGCAGCAAGGCCAGCATGGTGAGGGAGTTGAGGGTGAAGCCGAAGAAATAGATCACCGCCACGGCCCCCATCAGGGAAACGGGAATGGCGGTGGCGATAATCAGGGTGGAGCGCACCGAGCGCAGGAACAGCCACACCACCAGCGCCGCCAGCAGGGTGCCCTCGACCAGGTGCTCCTTGAGGGAATTGACGATTTCCAGGATGAACAGGGCGTCGTTGGACACGACGGTGAGGGTCATCCCCGGCGGCAACTGGGGAATGATCTCGGTTTCGAGGCGCTTCTTGATGTTATCGACGATGGCGACGGTATTGGTGTTGGTCACCTTGACGATGCCCAGGCCGACGGTGGTCTGGCCCATGAAGCGCGCCAATTGGCGATAGTCGGCCAAGCCGTCCTCGACCTCGGCCACGTCCTTGAGCTTCACCGGCGCCCCGTCGCGGTAGGCGATGACCATCTGGGCCATGTCGTCCAGCTTGTGGAATTCCAGGTCGAGCTTGATGAGGAACTCGGTGGCCTTGCCGGTGAGGAAGCCCCCCGCCAGTTGCACGTGTTCGGTGTTGAAGGCGTTGTTGATGTCCTGGGCGGTGATCTGGAACGCCGCCATCTTGGACGGCAGCAGGTTGACCCGGATGGTGCGGTCCCGCCGCCCGCCCAGGCGCACTTCGCCCACACCGTCGATGGTTTCCAGGCGCTTCTTGATGACGTTGGTGGCGTACTGGTTGAGTTGCTGCTGGGTGCGGTCGCCCCGCAAGGCCAGCCACATGATGGGCATGGCGTTGGTTTCCACCTTGGCCACCACCGGCGGGTCGGCGTCCTTGGGCAGTTGGCGCAGCACCTGGTTGACCTTGGCCTGGACCTCGTTGAAGGCCACGTCGATCTTCTTGTCCAGGTTGAAGGTGATGTTCACCGTGGATACGCCGGGAGACGAACTGGATTGGATATGCTCGATGCCCGGCGTGCTGTTGACCGCGGTTTCGATGATGTTGGTGATGCTGGCGTCCACGATGTCGGGGTTGGCGCCCTTGAGGGTGGTGCTCACCGACACGATGGGAAACTCGATGTAGGGGAAGCGGTCCATGCCGATGCGCTGGTAGCCGATGATGCCGAACAGCACCAGCACCGCCGACAACATCCAGGCCAGCACATGGCGCTTGATGGAAAGCTGCGGCAGGGTCATTGCTTGCCGCCCTTCACCGCCACCTTCGCCTTGTCGGTGAGGAAGCCTGCGCCGTCCATGGCGACCGTCTCGCCGGCCCTCAGGCCGTCAACGACCTCGATGTAGCCCCCGCGCTTGGTACCCGTCCGCACTTTCCGCTGCGCCGCCTGGCCGTTTTCCACCGCGTACACTACGGTGCCCGCCGGGCGCAGCACCACGCTCTGTTCGGGCACGACCACCGCCCCGGCGTGGGTTTCGATCACCACTTCGCCGTTGACCGAGGAGCCGGGCTTCCAGTCGCCGGGATTGGCCACATCAACGATGGCGTCGAAAGAGCGGGAGGAGCCGCCCACGGCGGGCCGCACCTGTTCGATCTTGCCGTTCACGGCCTTGTCCGGCGCCGTCGGGGTCGTCAGCCGCACCTCCTGGCCGACCTTGATGCGGGAGGCCACCGTCTCCGGAAACGGCAAGCGGACGCGCAGGTGTTCGCTGGTGGAAAGCTGGAACACGGGTTTGCCCAGTTCTATCCAATCCCCCACCGACACCAAGCGGTTGTCCACCCGGCCGGTCACCGGGGAAACGATCCGGGTGCGGGACAGGTTTTTCGCGGCGCGACTGAACTGCTCCCGGGCGGCAACGTCCTGGGCCTCGTAGCTTTCCAGGGCGGAGGAGGAAACAAAGCCCTTCTTGGCCAGTTCGCGGTAACGCTCGGTGAGCTTGCGTTGGGTGACCGCCTGGGCCTCCAGCCGCTTGGCGTCGGCCGAATAATCCAAGGGGTCGATCTCCGCCAGCACTTGGCCTTTCTTCACCGGATCGCCGATTTCCACGTTCACCCTGACGATACGCCCCGCCACTTCCGCCCCCACCTTGGGCGCGGTGGAACTGTCAACGTCGCCGATGGACTGCTCCACCACCGGCACGTCGCGGGATTCCGCCCGGGTAACGGTGACGACCGCCGGCGGCGGGCCGGATTTCTTCTCCTCCTTCTTGCCGCACGCCCCCAGGGACAAGCTCACGGCCAAGGCCGTCAACAACAGGGAATACCGGATACTCGTTCTCATGCTCTGCCTCTAGTTTTTCGTTTCGGCCCCGCCCCGCGGCAAAATGCCGTTGAGCAGAATATCCACCGCCATCTTGCTGTAGCGGGAAGGGTCGTCCATGAAATCCACCTCCGGGTAGTGGCGGAACACGCTCCGCGCCTGGAAGAAGGTGATGTTGATGCCGATCACCATCACCGCCACCATGGCCGGATCGATGTCCATTCTCAACTCGCCCTTCTCCTGGCCGCCGTGGATGATTTCCACCAGACGGGCGAAATTCTGGCCGAACACCCGCTCCGCCAAGTCCTTGCCGCGCTGGGGTTCGTTCTCCAGCAAATCGCGCTGGATCAGGCGGGAGATTTCCGCCTTGTCCAGGACGTGTTGCAAGTGCTCCAGGGCGAACAGCTTCAGCCGCTTGGGAAACGGTCCCCCGTCGCTGCCGAAGTCGTCGATGAATTCGCAAGCCTGCTGGCAGGCCGCCTTGATCACCGCCAAATACAAATCGTTCTTCGACTTGAAGTGGTGGAACACGTTGGCCTTGCTCACCCCCGCCTTGTCGGCTATGGCGTTCATGGACACCGCGTCGAACCCCTGCTTGGCGAACAACTCCTCCGCCGCCGCCAAAATCCGCTCCGCGCCCTCGCACGTAGGCTGTACCACATCGTCTTCCACTAAAACCCTTCCCCACTGACTGACCGGTTGGTCAGTGATTATAGAGCCACTTCGCGCCGCCTCGCAAGCGGGAAAAAATTTAGTTGACCGTCATCATCATCAACAATTAAGATAGCAATTGATTACTTACTTATCAATACGCATCACACTGAAATGTCGGAAAAAACGAACAAGCAAACCCGTCTGAGCGGCGAAGCACGGCGCGAGCTGATCGTCCAGTCCGCCCTGGAACTGGCCGCCAAGCGCGGCATCGACCGCGTCACCACCCAGGACATGGCCGAGGCCATGGGCCTGACCCAGGGGGCGATCTTCCGCCACTTCGCCACCAAGGACGACATCTGGCTGGCGGTGGTGGACTGGATTCGCGGCCAAGTGGCGCAGAACGTCGGCCGCATCGCGGACGACGACTCCCTGGCCGCCCTGGAAAAGCTGTTCCTCGCCCAGACCGGCTTCATCGCCAAGTACCCCGCCATTCCCCGGCTGATGTTCACCGACCTGATCCACAGCGACAACACCGCCATCAAGCAGACGATCCAAGGCATCGTCACCGGCTTCGAAGAAAAGGTCGCCGGCCTGCTGCGCCAAGCCAAGGAACGGGGCGCCGTCGCCCCGGACTTGGACGAGTACGGCGCCGCCACCCTGTTCCTGGGCATGATCCAGGGCCTGGCGGTACAGGCGGCAATGTTCGGCGCCAAGCGCGCCATCGCCGGTCAGGCGAAAAAGGTTTTTCCCCTTTATTTAAACGGCATCCTCCGCCGTCCTTCCCAAAACTGAACCGGAGCACACCATGACCCCCCGCACCCCGTCCAAACTCTGCCTCGCCATCATCGTCATTCTCCTCGCCGTCCTCGGCGCCATCGCCTACAAGCTCATCGCCGGCGGCGCCACCACCACGGCGGAGGACGGCCGCCAAGCCATCGTCCTCGCCCCCCAGGAACGGGGACTGGTGCTGGAGGAAATGCGCGCCTTCTTGAGCGGCCTCCAGGGCATGACCGCCGCCCTCACCCAAGAGGACATGAAAACCGTCGCCGCCACCGCCCGTTCCCTGGGCCGCGCCGCCACCCACGAAATCCCCCCCGCCCTGATGGCCAAGCTGCCTCTGGAATTCAAGCAACTCGGTTTCTCGGTCCACGGCGACTTCGACCAGATCGCCCTCGACGCCGAATCCCTGGGGGACCCCAAGCACACCCTGGCGCAGATGGGGGCGGTGATGCAGAAATGCGTCGCCTGCCATGCCACCTACCAGTTGCAAAGCGCCCCTACCGCGAAGTAGGACGGGCGGCTTAAGGGAAATCAATGAATTTCACCGGTACATCCTTTAAGCTGTAGCCATCGCCATTTCCAGCCGACGCCCCATGCAAGAGCCCTCCACCTGGCAAACCCTCACCGCCGCCCCACACCG
>JAGUYQ010000157.1 GCA_020061285.1 Betaproteobacteria bacterium | reverse complement strand
TACCGCGTGCTCGACGCGCTCGCCACGCTGGCCTTCGACTACCCTCCGCGGAGCGGATTCTTCCGCGGCGAGCTGGAACAGTTCTTCCTGCTCGCGCGCGAGGAGGAGATCGATCCGCTGGAGGCGAAGGGCTCCTACGCCGGCGCCATGGGCCAGGGCCAGTTCATCCCCAGCAGCTACCGGCGCTACGCCGTGGATTTCGACGGCGACGGCCGGCGCGATCTCTGGAACAGCCAGCGGGATGTGCTGGGCAGCGTCGCCAACTACCTGAAGGTGCACGGCTGGGAAAAGGGCGCGCCGGTGGTGGCCCGCGCACAGGTCGACGGCGACGCCTACCGCACACTGCTCGACAAGGGCCTGAAGCCACATCTCCCGGCCGGCGAGCTGGCGCGCTACGGCGTCAGCACGACCGAGCCCATCCCGGCCGAAACGCCCGTGGCGCTGATCGAGCTCGAGGGCGCCGAGGGCCCGGAACAATGGGTGGTGTTCAACAATTTCTACGTCATCACCCGCTACAACCACAGCACCCACTACGCCATGGCGGTGTTCCAGTTGAGCCAGGAAATCGCCGCCGGGCGCCAACTGGACGCCACCCTCTCCGCCTCCAGCCGCTGACGCCGCCCTCGGGCGATACCGCCCTGCCTATCTACCGGCCCGCTCACTCCTCCACGCAGATTGCGCCCCGAACCGCCGCCCGCGCGGTGTTCACCAGCAGGATGGCGATCACCGCCGTCAAGGCCGCCATCATCAGCCACGACAGCCCCCGGTAAAACACCAAGCCGGCATGGCGGTACATCAGCAGGCTGGCGACGGTGAAGGCCGCCGTGGGGAAGGAATAGGCCCACCAGGACAAATAAAAGCGGATGCGGAACAGCCGCCGGTACATGGACACCAGCAGCACCACCAGGAACAGGGCCGAGTAGTACAGCACCCGGGCGAAGCCATCCAGGCCGCCGGCCAGTTGCAGGTAGGCGATGAAGCCCACGGCGGGCGGCGCGATGAGGATGAAGAAGGTGGGGGCCAGCTTTTCCGGCAGGGGGTGATGGAAAATCATCCGGTTGAAAACGATGGTGAACAGCACCAGCCAAAACAGCAGGCCGACGCTGAAGAACAGCCAGGACACCTCGTGGAAACCATGGGCCACGCCCGCCACCGGCACCAGGATGTTCCCCACCACCGGGATGAACCAGGAAGGATTGGAGTGCTGGATTTCGAACACGCTGTGGCTGATCCAGCGGGACAACACGAACAGGGTGAAACCCAACTGGAGCAGGGCCCCCGCGCCCCACAGCAGCAGGGACAGGGTGGCGTCGTAGCGCAGCATGGCCGTCCCCAGCAGCACCAGGCTGATGGAGAAGGTGGGGAAAAAGCTCAGCTTGACCGGGTGATCGAGCTCCTTCGCCACCTCGTCCCGGTGGCGGGCCAACTTCATCCCATAAGCGAGCGTCAGCAGGACGAACAGCGCCGCCGTGACCGCCAGCATGACGGCCGCCGGCGCAGAGGGCATACCGAGGATATCCGCCGCCCGCTCCAGGGCCAGGGTGTATCCCCCCAGCCCCATGATCATGGCGAAGAAGGAAATCGGGAAAAAACGCAGGCGGGAAGATGTCGGCATATGCGTGGAAAACCATACCAGGGTCGCGGGGAAAGCCAGCCTACTCCAAAGGCCTCGCTGCGGGCAACCCCGCCCGGAGAAGGGCGAAAGGAAACGCAGGGCGCCGGATTATGGGCTAGAATCGGGACAGGACCCTAAACTTCATCCTCCCACAGGAGAAGGCGACATGATCATCCGCGATATTCTCGACATGAAGGGAGCCAAGCTCCACACCATCTCCCCCGCCCAGGCGTTGAGCGAGGCCGTCCACCAGATGATGGCCCTGGACATCGGCTCCCTGCTGGTGATGGAGGGCGACC
Source organism: Betaproteobacteria bacterium (assembly GCA_020061285.1). The sequence goes on along the minus strand of JAGUYQ010000157.1, from coordinate 2,146 downwards.
GCCTGGCGGGCATCATCACTCCCCACGACGTTCTGCGGGCCCTGGACAACTGCCGCTGCGACCTCACCACCGTGCCGGTAAGGGAGGTGATGACCCAGAACCTCTACATCGGCAGCCCCGACGATACCGTGGACGACGTGCGCGGGGTGATGACCGAAAACCACATCAGCCACCTGCCGGTGATGGAGAACCATAAACTGGTGGGGTTGATTTCCTTCCACGACGTGGCCAAGGCCGCCCTCAAGGCCACCGCCTTCGAGAACATGCTGCTGAAGCACTACATCAAGAACTGGCCGGAAGAGGAAAAAACCTAAGACTTCGGCTTCTGCGCCGACTTGGGACGGAAGGCCTGCACCACCTCCTCCCGCGTCTCCAGATAGGGACCGCCGATGAGGTCGATGCAGTAGGGCACGGCGGCGAACACCCCGTCCAGGGTTTCCTTGATCGCCTTGGGCTGCCCCGGCAGGTTGACGATCAGGCACGAACCCCGCACCACCGCCACCTGGCGCGAAAGAATCGCCGTGGGCACGTACTTCAGGCTCACCGCCCGCATCTGCTCGCCGAAACCCGGCAGGACCTTGTCCGCCACCGCCAGGGTGGCTTCCGGGGTGATATCACGGGGAGCCGGGCCGGTGCCGCCGGTGGTCAGCACCAGGCAGCAGTCCTCGGCCAGCTCCTTGAGCGTCGCCTCCACCTGGGGCCGTTCGTCCGGAATCAGCCGCGTCACCGTCTCGAAGGGGGTCAGCAGGGCCGCCTCCAGCCACTCCCCGAGGGCGGGCAGGCCCTTGTCCTCGTAAACCCCCTGGGAAGCCCGGTCGCTGATGCTGACCAGGCCGATGCGCGCCGTGCCGCTCATGCCAAATCCTCTTCATCCCCTTCGGCCTCGTCCCCCTCCTGCAACGCCCGCAGTTCGCGGAACAGGCTGCGGCTGCTCTTGGGGGGCTTGTTGGCCAAATGCTCCTGGCGGGCGTTGCGGATCAGGGCGCGCAGGTGTTGCAGGTCGGCCTGGGGAAATTGTTCCGCCACTTCCCCCAGCACCTGATCGTCTTCCAGCAGCCGCTCCCGCAGCTTCTCCAGGCGGTGGAACTTGGCGTTCAGTTCCTTCGATTGGCCGGCCCATTCCTCCAGCTTGGCGCGGATCGGCTCCGGGTCCACCTCCCGCATCAGCTTGCCGATGTACTGCATTTGGCGGCTGAGGGCGCCGAACTTGGTGATGCGCTTGGCCTCCTTCACCGCGTCCCGGAGGGATTCGGGCAGGTCGAGTTGGGCCAGGCGGTCGTTGCCGAGGGCAACCAGTTGCTCACCCAGTTCCTGCAGGGCGTGCATGTCTTTCTTGCGGCGGGTCTTGCTGACGAATTCGTCTTCCACCTCGTCGGCGGGTTCTTCGGTATCGGGATGATGGCGCATGGTGACAGTGGGAAACGGCTAACTTTGCTATCATAGCCGCTTTTGAAGGGCCGCGCGAACGCCCTTCGCGGACAGCAAGGAGTTTCCCCCGTGGCAGACAGCCGATTTTCCCACACCATCGACGACCTCAAGCACATCATCCGGGATGCCCTGGACCAGGCCAAGGCCGCCGGCGCCAGCGATAGCGAGGCCGAGGTTTCCCAGGCCTTCGGCCAGGACGTGACGGTGCGCCACGGCGAGGTGGAGACCATCGAATACAACCGCGACAAGGGCCTCAGCGTGTCGGTGTATTTCGGCAAGAAGCGCGGCCACGCCAGCACCTCCGATCTCTCCCCCCAGGCGATCAAGGACACCGTGGCGGCGGCGGTGAGCATCGCCCGCTATACCGCCAGCGACGAGTTCGCCGGCCCGGCCGACGCGGAATGCCTGGCGAAGGACATCCCCGACCTGGACCTGTACCATCCCTGGGACCTGCCGGTGGACGAGGCCATCGACCTCGCCCGCCGCGCCGAGGAAGCGGCCTTCGCCGTGGACCCGCGCATCACCAATTCGGAAGGGGCCACCACCTCCACCCACGAATCCCAGTTCGTCTACGGCAACTCCCAAGGCTTCCTCGCCGGCTACCCGGCCTCGCGCCACGCCTATAGCTGCTCGGTGATCGCCGAAACGGCGGGAGGAATGCAGCGGGATTACTGGTATTCCACCGCCCGCATCGCCGCGGACCTGGAGCGGGCCGAGG
>JAGUYQ010000106.1 GCA_020061285.1 Betaproteobacteria bacterium | reverse complement strand
GAACTGGCGCGGCTGGCCCGCTCCGCCAGTTCCATGGCGCGGAGCAGTTCGACCTCGGTGGCCTTGCGCTTGATGACATTGGCCAAGGTATAGGTCACCGCTTCGAGAAACCCCACCTCGCCGAGATCGAAGGGATGGCCGTGCTCCAGATAGGTGACCAGCACCCCCAGGGTCTTGCCCTCGGATACGATGGGGACGCTGTAATGGCCGTGCTCCTCGATGCCGGGGTAGCGGTTCTCGTGGCGCTCGTCCAGGGAGTGGGCATAGACCGTCTTCCCCTCCTGGGCGGCGCGTCCGCACAGGCACTGGCCCAAGGCAACCCGGCCGCAGGCCGCGACGGCCCTGTCGGACATGTTGCGCCGGGTCATCAGCTTCAGGTCGCCCTCTTCCTCGTCCATCAGGAACAGGGCGGCACGGGGTTTGATGCCCAGCCAGGAAACGGCGAGGATCACGTCCAGGGCCTGGTCGAGGATATCCTCGATGGGCGCGGGGGTGATCGCCAGGGCCAGAATGCGGCGCAGTGACTCCTCGGTTTCCTGGCCGATGCGCAGCTTCTTCTCCGCCTCGACGCGCTCGGTGATATCGGTGCGCGCCGACAAATAGCGGTAGGGCCGCCCCGCCTGGTCGAGAAAGGGAACGATGGTGGAATCCACCCAGTAGAACGAACCGTCCTTCTTGCGGTTGCGCAGAATGCCGTGCCATACCTCGCCGCGGGAGATGGTCTCCCACATGCGGCGGAAAAATTCGGGGGGATGGTAGCCGGAATTGAGGAGGCTATGGTTGCATCCCATCAGCTCTTCGCGGCTGTACTGGCTGATTTCGCAAAACTTGTCGTTGACGTAGATGATGTCGCCCTTGGCATCGGAAGCGCTAACAATGGCATGCTGGTCGAGAGTGAATTTCTGCCGTTCCAGCTCGATGGACGCCCGCAGCAGGCTGTCGTTGTTTTTTTCCAGCACCCGTTCGTAGGTCTTGCGCTCGGTGATGTCCCTGGCGATCACATAGGCCCCGGTCACCTCCTGGCCGGCCCGGAGAGGCAGGGCTTCAAACTCCAGGTGCAGGGTATTGCCCTCACTGTTGATGCCATCCACCTCGCCGGTCAGGGGCTCCCCCCCCAAGACGCGCCGGAACAGCCCCATCACCCGCTCCCGGTCGTATTCCGCGATCCGCGACTGGAAAGCGGTCCCCAGCAATTTCTCGCGGCTGAAGCCGATAATGCGCGCCCCGGCCGGGTTGACGGAAAGAAAGCACCCCTGACGGTCGAGGGAGAAAATGCCATCGAAGGAATTCTCGAACAGATAGCGGTAACGCTGCTCGCTTTCCTCCAGTTGGATTTCCGCCTCTTTGCGCTGGGTGATGTCGGAGAGTATCCAGACGAAATGCGTGAGGCGCCCGCTACCGTCCCTGACCGGCGACAGGCTCATCTCGATCCAGAATTCTTCGCCGTCCTTGCGGTAGCTGAGCATGTGGAAGGTCAGGGGCACGCCGTCCTCGATGGCGGTGCGGGTCTTGACCACCGCCCGGCCCTCCGTGTCGGGACCGTAGAGGAATCCCGGCGTGCGGCCCAACACCTCCTCCTGGGAATAGCCGGTAAGGCGGGTGAAGCCGGGATTGATCAGGGTGATGATCTGGTGCGAGGGCGCCACTTCGGTGAGCATGACGCCGTTTTCCAGGCTGGCGAAAGCCGCCGCCAGCATGCTGTTTCTTTGCAGGGCGCCTTTCAGGCTGCCGACCGCCTCGACGATCTTGCGGTAACGGCTGATCCGCATCACGACCACGTGTAGCAGCAGTTGCGGATCCACCGGCTTGACGAGAAAGTTTTCCCCTCCGTGGTCCACCGCGCTGGGCAACCCCATCCCATCCAGCAAGGCGATGATGGGCAAATCGTGGCCGCCCTCCATCTGGTGCAGGACGGAAGTGAGCTCGATACCGCTGACGCCGGGCATGTCCTCGTCCATCAGAACCAGTTCGGGGCTAAACCGGATGAAGGCCGCGGGCAATGCCGCCGGTTCCGTGACTTCCTCCACCGCCATACCGGCCCGCCGCAGAATCGCGGCGATCTCCACCGCCGCTTTCCCGTCGTCGTCCATCACCAGCACCCGGTAGGGCTTGCGATCGGCGATCGTGGACGATAGGCGCAGCACCTCGGCCAAGCGGGAAATCTCGACGGGAAAGGACAGGAAGTGGGTGCCGCCGGCGCGAACCGCCGCCAGCCGGGTTTGCAGATCGTCATGCCGCGCCGCCACGATCACCGGCGGGGACGCCTGACGATCCTGCAAGGAGGAAAACAGTCCCCCGTGAAGGGGAAAATCCGCCGGAAGCGCGTCCCAGTCGAGCAGACACGCCAGCGGCCCGTCCTGCGGCAGGCTTTGCACGTCGGCGGCGGATTCCAGGCAGCGGACGGCGAAGCCGGCGGCTTCGAGGCTAGGCACCTGCTGCCGCAAACCGCCCCGCGCCGTCCCCACCACCCCGATCAGAAACTTGCTTTCCATTTACCTGCCCAGCCCTTGACCCGATTCCGTCCCGGCCATGCTCAGGTTTTCGCGGCCGCCGGGACCTTGTTCTCCCAAATGGCGCTGACGGTGGCGGCCAAGGTCATGGGGTCGAAGGGCTTGGGAATCACATCTACGGCCCCCATTTCCAGATACTGCGCCACTTCCCCCGGCTGAACCTTGGCCGTCATGAACGCCACCGGAACGGATGCCAGTTGCGGCATCTGCCGTAGCCGAAGGAGGGTAGTGGGACCGTCCATGCCGGGCATCATGACATCCAGCAGGATGAACTGGGGCGAGAAGGCCGCCGCCTTCTCCATGGCCTCCTGGCCGGAGGCGCACATGGCCACGCTGAAGCCCCCCACGGCCTCCAGGGCCAACTTTGCCACTTCACGGATATCCGGCTCATCCTCCACGTACAGGATGCGCTTCAAGCCTTCAGCCATGCGTCCCTCCCTCTCGATATTTATTTCCTGAGCAAATCCTCGATTTCCTGCAATACCCGTCCGGCATTGAAGGGCTTGACGATGAAGCCGGCGGCGCCGCCGGCCACGGCGTCCCTCACCCGGTCAACGGTGGCGGCGGAACTGATCATAATCACCTTGCATGCCGGGGAATTTGCGCGAATCCGGGCCAATCCATCGATACCGTCCAGGCGCGGCATGTTGATATCCAGCAGGACCACGTCGGGTTTCAGCTTCGCGCACAGGTCCGCCGCATCCTCGCCGTTGGAGGCATCGCCGACAACGTCGAACTCTCCCTCGCGCAGGACGGTCCGCAACACCTCCCGCATCAAGGCATCATCGTCCACGATCAAAACCGATGCCTTTTTCTTTTTAGCGTTTTTCGCCATAGCGCCGCTCCATTACCCGGTGTATGGTCTCCACCAACTCCTTGTTGCTGCTGCGCGACTTGACCAGCGCCGCGGCTACCCGTGAGTTTACCTCGGGGCGGGTTTCATGGGCGGAAAACACCACCACCGGCGAGGAAAGATTCCGTACCGCCATGAAGTCCAGCAACTCGAGCCCGGAGCCGTCAGGCAGGCCGATATCCAACACCACCAGGTCGAATTTTTTCTGCACCAACAGCGCTTCGGCCTCGCCCTTGGTGGCCGCCGCCACGACCTCCGCATCCCCCTCCAGCAAGGCGTGCAGCACGCGGCGAATATCCTCCTCGTCCTCCACGTGCAGAATAACCGGTTTCGGCGGCGGCAAGGCGCCGTTTTTCAGCGCTGCCAGCAGGCGGTCGGCCCGCACCGGTTTTTCCAGCCATTCCATCACCGGCAGGGATTCGTCCCTCCGTTCTCCCGCCACGGCGGAAATCACCACCACCGGCAGAGCGAGCCCCCCGGCCTGCAATTCCCGCAGCAGGGACAAGCCATCCTGGCCCGGCAGCATCAGGTCCAGGGTCATGGCGCTGTAGGTATTCTTCGCCAGGAGGCGTTTCACCGCTTCCGCGCTATTCGCCACGTCCACCAGATAGCCGTGGCGCACCAGCATCTGCTTGAGCTGGGCGGCGACATCCCGGTTGTCTTCGCATACCAGCAGCCGTTGCATCGGCCCCGCCATGCCCCCCTTGGATACAGGCAGGTCGAAGAAGAAAGTGGTTCCTTCCCCTTCCTTCGAGGCAAAGCCGATACTGCCGTTCATCCGTTCCACCAGGGCCTTGCAGATCGACAGTCCGAGACCGGTGCCGCCCTTCTTGCGGGTGTCCGACGAATCGGCCTGGGAAAACTTGCGGAAAATACGGTCGCGGAATTCGTCCGGAATTCCCGGCCCGTTGTCCTTCACCGCCACCCGCACGCCCTTCTCCCCTGCCGTTACGCTGATTTCCACTTCCCCGCCGGCGGGGGAGAACTTGGCCGCGTTGGACATCAGGTTCGCCATGACTTGCAGCAAGCGGTCGGTGTCCACCCGCACCTTGATGTCCGTGTCCCCGCCGTGGAGGGCGAACGTCACGCCATACTGCTCGCCGTAGGCCCGGTTGGCCTCCAGGGACTGCTCCAACAGCGGCATCAGGTCCACGGTCTTGATATCGAGGCGCATCTTGCCGCTTTCGATCTTGTCCATGTCGAGGATGTCGTTGATCAGGCGCACCAGGCGCTCGCTGTTGTTGTAGGCGATTTCCACCATGGATTTGGCCTGGGGGGGAATCTCCCCCGCCACCCCGCCCATCACCAGCCCGAGGGAGCCGCGAATGGAGGTCATGGGCGTGCGCAGTTCGTGGCTGACGGTGGAAATGAACTCGCTCTTCAGCTTGTCCACCCGCCGCCGCTCGGTCAGGTCCCGCGCCACGGCGACGAACAGGCCCTGGCCATCCTCCTGGCGCACCATCTGGAGGAATTCCTCCACCGGCACGTCGCTGCCGTCCTTGCGCCGGTGAATCGTTTCGTAGCTGAGCCACTGGCGGTCGCCGGAAAACAGGGCCGCGATGTGGGAACGGAACACCTGCTCCGGCATCATGGGCTTGATTTCATACACTTCCATGCCGAGCAGCTCTTCGCGGCTATAGCCCAGCCCCTCTTCCATGCCCTTGTTGAGGTAAACGATGCGCAGGGTTTCCGGGTCGAACATGAAGATCATGTCCAAGGTATTGTCGAGCACGTTCTTGAAGCGGCCGATTTCCTCCTGGGCCAGCTTCCGCTCCGTGATGTCCTGCACGGTGCCGTGCATTTTGAGGGGCTGGCCGTCATCGCCGTAAATCACCTCGCCCAGGGAGCTCACGTGGCGCACCGTGCCATTGGGAAGCACGATGCGGTGTTCCACCCCGTAGGGTACATTATCCCTCAGGGAGTGATTCATGGCCTCGGCCACCGCGCTTCGGTCATGGGAATGGATGGCGCGGAAAAGGCTGTCGTAGGTAGGGGCAAAGGACTGGGGCGGATGGCCGAAAATGCGGAACGCCTCGTCCGACCAAGTAAGGCTGCCCGAGGGGATGTCCCATACCCAGTTGCCGATATGGGCCATTTGCTGGGCCTTGGCGAAATTGGCCTGGCTGTCCCGCAGTTCCGCCTCCACCTTCCGGTTGAGGGAGATATCACGCACCAGCCCGACGAAATAGCGTTGCTCCCCGCTATACATTTCCGTCACGGCAAGGTCCATGGGAAAGACCTCCCCGTTCTTGCGCAGCCCCTGCACCTCCCGGCCGCTGCCGATAATTTTTTTCTCGCCGGTCCGGCAAAAGTCGGCCAGGTAGCCGTCGTGCTGGCTGTGGTAGGGCTCCGGCATCAGCAGCTTGACGTTGCGGCCGATCATTTCCGCGGCGGCATAGCCGAAAATGCGCTCGGCGGAGCGGTTGAAGGACTGGACCATCCCTCCCTCGTCGATGGTGATGACTCCGTCCAGCACGTTATCCAGCACGGCGCGTGTGTGAGTCTCGCTTTCCCTCAACTTGCGCGTCATGTTGCCGGCCAACTCCACCGCGCGGCGGCGCGAGCCGGACAAGGCGCGCACCACGGCGAACAGCAGGAAGGAAATGACCACGCCGAAGAACAATGTCCACCAGGGCTGGCGCAGTTCCGACCCGGCCACCATGGCCTCCTTCGCCGTCAAATCCAGGCGCCACTGGCGCCCCCCCACGTCGAGGACGATCTGCCGCCGCCAAGCCCCCTTGGCCGCTGTCTCGCCGCCATACAGGCTCCCCACCAATGCGCCGTCTCCGCCCGTCAAGCCGCGGTCGCTCACGCCAAGGGCGACCTGGCCCAGTATCTCGCCAGGAAGGGCGCCGCGAATCAAATCCCCCATGCGGAACGCGATATACACCAGGCCATAGAACGCCTGGCGCCGCTGCGGCACCGTCTGGACGGGCAAGTCCTGGCGATAGAGCGGCATCAGCAAGAGAAATGCCGTTTGCCTGCCGGTTTCCTGCACCAGGGTGATCGGGCCGGTTGCCGCCGGCTGGCCGGTATCCCGCGCGCGTACCAGCGCTTCCCGCCGCACCGACTCGCTACCGAGATCGAAGCCGAAGGCGCGCTCGTTGCCGGCCATGGGTTCGAGGAAGGTGATAGGGCAATAATCGGAACGCTCGCCCGGTGGGCTGATGGCGAAGCGGCGATAGCCATTG
>JAGUYQ010000101.1 GCA_020061285.1 Betaproteobacteria bacterium | reverse complement strand
GGCGGTGACCGACCGCCGCCTGCTGTCCAGGGCCCAGGGTGAACCGGCGTGGCGGGAGTGGGCTTACCGGCCGGGACTGGCCCTGTTGCACCACGACCACGCCGGGGTGGGCAGCCTGGAACTGCACGACGACACGGCGCGCCTCGCCTGCTGGCGCTACACCCTGGGACAGAACGTCGCCGCCCTGCGCCTCATCGACCATTTCGAACAACAGCGCGACAGCCGCCTCAGCGGCCGCCCCGTGGCCCAGGAAACGGGAACGGTGTGCCCCCAGTGCAAGGCGCCCCTGGAGCCCGACCAGGAAGAATGTCCCGTTTGCAGCAGGGAAATCCACACCCCGCCGTCCACTTGGACCCTGTTCCGCCTCTGGCGCTTCGCCAAGCCCTACGGCAAACCGCTCCTGGCGGGTTTCCTCCTGACCCTGGCTTCCACCGCCGCCACCCTGGTGCCGCCCTACCTGACCATGCCCCTGATGGACAAGGTACTGATTCCCTACCAGAACGGCGTCCCCATCGACATCGGCCTGGTGGCACTGCTCCTCGGCGGACTTCTGGGTTCCGCCTTGCTGGCCTGGAGCCTTGGCTGGGCCCGTACCTACATCCTGGCCCTGGTCAGCGAGCGCATCGGCGCCGACTTGCGCACCACCACCTACGAACACCTGCTGCGGCTATCCCTGGAGTATTTCGGCGGCAAGCGCACCGGCGACCTGATGGCGCGCATCGGCTCGGAAACCGACCGCATCAACGTCTTCCTGTCGCTGCACCTGCTGGATTTCGCCACCGACGTGCTGATGATCGGCATGACGGCGCTGATCCTTTTTTCCATCAACCCCTGGCTGGCCCTGGTGACCCTGCTGCCCCTCCCCTTCATCGCCTGGATGATCCACGTGGTGCGGGACCGGCTGCGCACCGGCTTCGAGAAGATCGACCGGGTGTGGTCGGAAGTGACCAACGTCCTCGCCGACACCATCCCCGGCATCCGCGTGGTGAAAGCCTTCGCCCAGGAAGGCCGGGAAGCCGAACGCTTCCGCGCCGCCAACCGCCACAACCTGGCGGTCAACGACCGCCTCAACAAGACCTGGTCCCTGTTCTCCCCCACGGTCTCCCTCCTCACCGAGATCGGCCTGCTGGTGGTATGGGCCTTCGGCATCTGGCAGGTATCCCGGGACGAGATCACCGTCGGCGTGCTCACCGCCTTCCTCGCCTACATCAGCCGCTTCTACATCCGCCTCGACTCCATGAGCCGCATCGTCTCGGTGACCCAGAAGGCCGCAGCCGGGGCGAAGCGCATTTTCGACATCCTCGACCACGTCTCCAGCGTCCCCGAGCCGGCCAAGCCGGTTCCCCTGGAAAAAGTGGAGGGGCGGATCGAGATTCGCAACGCCGGCTTCCGCTACGGCAACCGCGCCGTGATCCGCGGCGTGGACCTGGACATCGCCCCCGGCGAGATGATCGGCCTGGTGGGCCACAGCGGCTCGGGCAAGAGCACCCTGGTCAACCTCATCTGCCGCTTCTACGACCTCAGCGAAGGCGCCATCCGCATGGACGGCGTGGACATCCGCTCCCTGGCGGTATCCGACTACCGGCGCCACATCGGCCTGGTGCTGCAAGAGCCTTTCCTCTTCTTCGGCACCATCGCCGAGAACATCGCCTACGGCAAGCCCGACGCCAGCCGGGAGGAAATCATCGCCGCCGCACGGGCCGCCCACGCCCACGAGTTCATTCTCCGCCTCCCCCACGGCTACGACTCCCTGGTGGGGGAACGGGGCCAGGGCCTGTCCGGCGGCGAGCGCCAGCGCATCTCCATCGCCCGCGCCCTGCTGATCGACCCGCGCATCCTGATTCTCGACGAGGCCACCTCCTCGGTGGACTCCACCACCGAGAAGGAAATCCAGAAGGCCCTCGACAACCTGGTGCAAGGCCGCACCACCCTCGCCATCGCCCACCGCCTCTCCACCCTGCGCCGGGCCGACCGGCTGGTGGTGATGGACCGGGGCCAGATCGTCGAGGTGGGCAACCACGACCAGCTAATGGCCAAGGAAGGCGCCTATTACCGCCTCTACCAAGCCCAGGCGCGCAACGTCGACACCGAAATGGAAGACAAGGACTGGAGCGGACAAGCCGGGGGAGGGGCGAAACATGACTAAGGCCACGGACTTTCAACTGAGCCGCGACGCCTTCGGCAAGCTGGTGTTCCACGCCGCCGACGGCGCAACGCACGCGGGTGTGGTGCCGGTGCGGGCCTTCCCCATCGCCGCCCCGGACCAGGGCATCGCCCTGATGAGCGCCGACGGCCACGAACTGGCCTGGATCGACCGCCTCGCCGACCTGCCGGAGGACGCCCGCCGGCTCATCGAAGCGGAATTGGCGGGCCGGGAGTTCATGCCGGAAATCCGCCGCATCAAACACGTCTCCAGCTTCGCCACCCCCAGCACCTGGGAAGTGGAAACGGACCGGGGGGAGACCAGTCTGGTATTGAAAGGGGAAGAAGACATCCGCCGCCTGGCGCCTGGCACCCTGCTCATCGCCGACAGCCACGGCATCAACTTCCTCATCCGCGACCTCCCAGCCCTGGACCGGCACAGCCGCAAGCTGCTGGACCGCTTCCTGTAATACCTCAAGGCACAAAAAAAGCCAGGACTTTATCAATCCCAGCCGTCGCACCCCAACTTAATGTCCTACACTGGCTAACTACACGCTTGGCAGCGCGTTAGCCCTCAATGGTCGGCAGCCCCCATTGAAATCCCCATCCCTCTCAAAAGGTCCACCATGGAAAAACTTCTAATGAAAAACAACATCCTATCGTCTGTACAGCGTTCTGCTCCCATGGCAGAAACCGCAGCCTATCATCATCAACTGATTACTCAAATCAACCAGCACCCCCCCGTAGTGATTCCCGTCAGTCCCGACACTCCTAAGCTCATGCCCTTCAATGGCTACTACACGCTGGGCAACGCCACGGGAGCATTTTTCGCCGTGGATACCAACATGGTGGTCAACCCTCAATCACCTGAACCGGTTTTTGATCTTACATTGATCGTATCGCTGGACGGGACAAGTGCTACACGCTATGCGTTCACAGGTACTTTTGACGGAACTACCCTGAGTCAAACCTGGGAAGCCTCGGGACTTTCAATCAACCTGACCTTCACCCGCACGGTAGGGAGCTATGGCCCGGTTGCATCCTGCTCGGGCAGCATCACACTCCCTGGGCAATCCGCTGTAAATGTTTCCGGATCTACTTACAACAATCCTATTTCCGCCCCACTTTTTGCGGGTGACTATTATGTTACGACCTCTAACACCACTCCAATCAAGGTCATGAGCATCGGTTCGGACAACCAACTGTACTACGACTACGGAAGCAACAGCGGGCAGTTGAGTCCTGTAACTACCTATGTGTACAACATGAACATGTACTATTTCACTTTCATGCAGGGCAACGATACCGTTAACCTTATCATGGGTACAGCCGCCAATAAGGGTTTTGCCTGCAACAACATGACGGTTGGAACTTCCCTGGTAGCAAGGTCGCTGCTGACCATCCCCTGCGCACCGACTCCACCGGTTGAACTGTATGATCTCAGCGGCTGTGCATTGGCTGACTTCAGCGGATATTACCCGATTCCGAATGCAACCTCTCCCCTGGCTTTTGTGTCCATCCAGGCACAATATGCCACCCTGCTTCCGAATACCAACTGGGACCTTAATTTTGTGATGATCAGTGTGTCACTGGATGGCGCCACTTCCCAGGGATACTACTTCAATCCTTTCACCATGAGTTTTGACGGTGAAACCCTGAACATGCCGCAACAGGGAATCACCCTGAAACTGACCAGAGAATACAATCCGCAGAACGGCTCTCTGGTTTCAATGAGCGGAACAATCAATAACCAGTCAATAAGCGGTTATACCCCGTTTAATCCGGTTCCATTGTCTGTATTCGGAGGTTTACCGATGACGAATAGTCAGAAGGACAAGCTGACCGTTAACAACGACAATAGCGTGACTTACAACGGAACCAACATGAACAGCATCATCTACGTTCCGTTGATGTACATCCTGGCCTACCCGGCCGATAATCCGACGGTGATAATGTCTTTCGGTACCGATGGAACCCACGGAACCGCCTGTATTGTGACCGTAGATGCCAATACCCCAACTCCGAAAACAACTTCGGTTTGGGCCATTCCCTCGTAACCATCCCAATAATAGGGGACAGACTGAGTTGCCCCTCAAGTAACGAACCTGTCTCTAGCTTCGCCAATCCCTCCACAACAATAAAAAAGCCGGGACTTTTCAGCCCCGGCTTTTTTCGCATCAACCGACCGGCTTACATGTGGTCGATGATCCCCTGGCCGAAGGCGGAGCAGGACACTTGCGTGGCGCCGTCCATCAGGCGGGCGAAATCGTAGGTCACTTTCTTCGAAGCGATGGCGCCTTCCATGCCCTTCACTACCAGGTCGGCGGCTTCGACCCAGCCCATGTGGCGCAGCATCATCTCGGCGGAGAGAATGAGGGAACCGGGGTTGACGTAATCCTTGCCGCCGTACTTGGGCGCCGTGCCGTGGGTGGCCTCGAACATGGCGATGGAGTCGGACAGGTTGGCCCCCGGCGCGATGCCGATGCCGCCCACTTCCGCCGCCAGGGCGTCGGAGATATAGTCGCCGTTCAGGTTCAGGGTGGCGACCACGTCGTATTCGTCGGGGCGCAGCAGTATCTGTTGCAGGAAGGCGTCGGCGATCACGTCCTTGATGACGATGCCGCCGAATTTATCGGCCAGTTTCATCCACGGCCCGCCGTCGATGGGCTCGGCGCCGAATTCCTTGGCGGCCAATTCGTAGCCCCACTTCTTGAAGCCCCCTTCGGTGAACTTCATGATGTTGCCCTTGTGCACCAGGGTCACGGACTTGCGGCCATTGTCGATGGCGTATTGGATGGCCTTGCGGATGAGGCGCTCGGAGCCTTCCACGGACACGGGCTTGATGCCGATGGCGGAGGTGTCGGGGAAGCGGATTTTCTTCACCCCCATTTCCTTCTGCAGGAATTCGATCACCTTCTTCACTTCGGCGGTGCCCACTTCCCATTCCACGCCAGCGTAGATGTCCTCGGTATTCTCGCGGAAGATCACCATATCGACCTTTTCCGGGGCCTTAACCGGGCTGGGCACGCCGGTGTACCAGCGCACCGGGCGCAGGCAGACGTAGAGGTCCAGCATCTGGCGCAGGGCCACGTTGAGGGAGCGGATGCCGCCGGAGGTGGGGGTGGTGAGGGGGCCCTTGATGGACACCACGTAGTCCTTCACCGCCTGGATGGTCTCGTCGGGCAGCCAGGTGTCGGCGTCGTAGACCTGGGTGGCCTTCTCGCCGGCAAACACTTCCATCCAGGCGATCTGTTTCTTGCCGCCGTAGGCTTTCCCCACCGCTGCGTCCACCACCTTGCGCATCACCGGGGTGATGTCCACCCCCGTGCCGTCCCCCTCGATGAAGGGAACGATGGGCCGGTCCGGCACGTTGAGGGAAAAATCCTGATTGACGGTGATTTTTTCGCCGTCCGCCGGCACCTGGATGTGCTGATACATGCTGTCGCTACCCCCGAATTGAAGAGTGTTTGGAATCCTGTAAAATCCGCCCCACACACGAGGCCACGCTCATGAGCCGGATCATTCTGTTCAACAAGCCCTACGGCGTCATCACCCAGTTCAGCCCCCACGACAAACACCCCACCCTGAAGGACTACATTCCGGTGGAAGGGGTTTATCCGGCGGGCCGCCTGGATACGGACAGCGAAGGGCTGCTTATTCTAACCGATGAAGGGGGATTGCAACACCGCTTGAGCCATCCCCGCTTCGGCAAGGAAAAAACCTACTGGGTGCAGGTGGAAGGCATCCCCGACGACACCGCCCTCGACGCCCTGCGCCGCGGCGTGGACCTGGGGGATTTCGTCACCCGGCCCGCCAAGGTGCG
>JAGUYQ010000144.1 GCA_020061285.1 Betaproteobacteria bacterium | reverse complement strand
CGGCAACGCCACGCGCCCGTCGTCCTCCGCCAAGGCGCCTGCCGCCAAGGGGGCGTTGCCGAAGTACGGCGGCGGCTATTACCAGGACGACGGCCCCGGCGACAACCCTCCCGCCGACCTGGACGCCGTCCCCGACGCCGTGCCCAAGGCGGAACCCCTGCACCGCTTCGCCAACAACCCCTACACCGTTCTCGGCCAGACCTTCGTCCCCGACACCCGCTTCAAGCCCTACAAGGAACAGGGGTACGCCTCCTGGTACGGACGCAAGTACAACGGCAAGAACACCTCCTCCGGCGAGCCTTACGACATGTACGCCATGACCGCCGCCCATCCCACCCTACCGATCCCTTCCTACGTGCGGGTGACCAATCCGGCCAACGGCAAGTCGGTGGTGGTGCGGGTCATCGACCGGGGGCCCTTCCTCAGCAGCCGCCTGATCGACCTGTCCTATACCGCCGCCTATAAACTGGACATCCTGCGGCACGGCAGCGGCCTGGTGGAGGTGGAGCTGATCGATCCGTCCGCCCCCCCGGCGGAACCGGCGACGGTGGCCGAAGCCCGGCCGGAGCCCGCGCCGGCGAAGGAAGCGGCGATTCCCCTGGATAACGATAAAAGCGGCTATTTCCTCCAACTCGGCGCCTTCAGCGACCGGCAGAACGCCGAGAGCTTCGGCGCCCGCCTGCGCGACGAGTTGGGCAAGCTGGGCGGCATCCTGCATATCCACAGCAAGGACGGCCTGTTCCGGGTCCATCTCGGCCCTTTCCGCAGCCAGGCGGAGGCCCGCACGGCGGCGGCCCAGGTCCAGGAGGCCTTGTCCCTCAAGCCGGTGGTGGTGGTGCGGTGAGGAACTTACACCGTTGCCGCCGTACTAACCGGGCTGTTGCCCTGAAAACTCGAACGACACGGAGCCTATGAAACTCACATCCCTCTTCGCCTGCGCCGCCTTCCTCTTCACCAGTGCCCTCGCCTGCGCCGCCGCCCCGCAGCAGCCCCTGCTGCCGCCGCCCCCGGCGCCGCAAATCGACGCCAAGGGCTACATCCTGGTGGATTACCACAGTGGCCAGACCCTGGCGGGCCGCAACGCCGAGGAGCGCATCGAGCCTGCTTCCCTCACCAAGCTGATGACCGCCTACATCGCCTTCACCGCCATCCACCAGGGCCGCCTGTCCCTCACCCAGACCCTGCCGGTGTCGGAAAAGGCCTGGCGGGCGGAGGGCTCCCGCATGTTCATCGCCCCCAACATGCAGGTGACGGTGGACGAACTGCTCCACGGCATGATCATCCAGTCCGGCAACGACGCCTCCATCACCCTGGCGGAAGGCATCGCCGGCAGCGAGGACGCCTTCGCCGCCCTGATGAACCGCGAGGCCTTGCGCCTGGGGATGAAGAACACCCACTTCATGAACGCCACCGGCCTGCCCGACCCCCAGCACTACTCCACCCCCTACGACTTGTCCTTGCTGGCGCGGGCCATCATCCACGACTTCCCGGATTTCTTTAAGCTCTATTCCATCAAGGAATACCGCTACAACAACATCACCCAGCCCAACCGCAACCAGTTGCTGTGGCGGGACCCTTCCGTGGACGGGATGAAAACCGGCCACACCGAGGCGGCGGGCTTTTGCCTGGTGTCCACCGCCAAGCGCCAGGCCATGCGCCTGATCTCCGTGGTGGTGGGCACGGCCTCCGACAACCTGCGCACCTCCGAAAGCCAGAAGCTGCTCAACTACGGCTTCCAGTTCTTCGAATCCTTCCGCCCCTACCAGAAGGGCCAGGTTTTGGCCAACCTGCCCATGTGGAAGGGCAACTCCCGCGCCCTCAAGGCGGGCCTGGCGGAAGACATGTACGTTACCGTGCCCCGCGGCCAGTATTCCTACATCGCCGCCAGCATGGTGAGCAAACAGCCCCTGTTGGCGCCGGTGAGCGAGGGGCAGGCGGTGGGGACCCTGAAGATCAGCCTCGGCGACAAGGTGCTGACCGAGCGCCCCCTGGTGGCCCTGGAAAGCGTCGGGGTGGCCAACATGTTCGTCCGCGGCTGGGACAGCCTGCGCCTGCTGTTCAGCAAATGATCTACCTCAACGGTCGCTATCTTCCCCTCGAGGAAGCCACCGTGCCGGTGATGGACCGGGGCTTTTTGTTTGGCGACGGCGTGTACGAAGTGATCCCGGTCTATTCCCGCCGCCCCTTCCGCCTCGCTGAGCACCTCGGGCGCCTGCAATACAGCCTGGACGGCATCCGCCTCGCCAACCCCCACAGCGAGGCGGAATGGGGCGCTCTCGTGGCGGAAATGGTGGCCCGCAACGCGGGCGAGGACCAGTACCTCTACCTCCACGTCAGCCGGGGCCTGGCGCCTACCCGTGACCACGCTTTTCCCGCCAAGGTGGCGCCCACCGTGTTCGTCATGAGCACTCCCCTTCCTGCCCCGCCGAGGGAATGGCGCGAGGAGGGCGTGGCCGCCGTCACCGCCGAGGACAACCGCTGGTTGCGCTGCGACATCAAGGCCACCTCCCTCCTGCCCAACGTGCTATTGCGCCAGCTTGCCGCCGACGCCGGCGCCGCCGAGACGGTACTGCTGCGGGACGGCGTCCTTACCGAAGGCGCGGCGAGCAGCATCTTCGTGGTGTGGGAGAACATCCTCATGGCGCCCCCCAAGAGCCATCTGGTCCTGCCGGGCACCACCTACGACGTGGTGCTGGAACTGGCCCGGGACGACGGCATGCACGTGGAGGTGCGGGACGTTTCCGAATACGAGCTGCGCACCGCGGCGGAAGTGTGGCTCGCCTCCTCCACCCGCGAGGTGCTGCCTATCACCCGGCTCGACGGCCGCCCCGT
>JAGUYQ010000296.1 GCA_020061285.1 Betaproteobacteria bacterium | reverse complement strand
GGGTTTCCAGGACGAGCCCTTCCTGCGGGAAGCCAAGGCCCATTTCATCCGCCTCCAGGCCGCCTACGACGCCGCCGACCTGAACGACATCCGCGAATACACCACCCCCGAGGTCTTTGCCGAAATCAGCCTGCAAATCCAGGAGCGCGGCGGCAAGAGCAACAAGACCGAAGTCGTGACCCTAAACGCCGACATGGTGGACGTGGCCACCGAAAACGGCCTGACCGTCGCCAGCGTGCGCTTCTCCGGCCTGCTGCGGGAAGACGGCGAACAGGCCGCGCCCTTCAGCGAGGTGTGGCACATCCAGAAATCCCTCTCCCAGCCCGGCGCTAGCTGGTACGTGGCCGGCATCCAGCAGGACTGATGGACCTGCCATCCGCTCCCGGCCTCACCCAGGCGGCGTTCCTCGCCGGGGTGAACCACCTTCTCGCCGCCCATGGCTGGGCCACCGAGAAGCTGCGCCGCCACGCCGGGCGGAAGGTGATCCTGCGCATCCCTCCCTTTGAAGCGCGCTTCGTCATCGAGGGCAGCGGTCTTCTGGCCGGGGCCTTCGGCGAAGAGCCCTTCGACGCCACCCTCACCCTGCCTCCCGGCGCCCTGGTCAAGCATATCGCCAGCGGCAGCGCCGACACCGGCGACCTCCAGACCGAGGGGGACTCCGGCTTGGCGGTGGACGTGGCCAACGTGCTGCGGGGCTTGCGCTGGGACGCGGAGGAGGACTTGAGCCTGCTCTTCGGCGACATCGCCGCCCACCGCCTGGTGTCCTTCGGCAAGGCCTTCCTGTCCTGGAAAACCCGCGCCGCCCTGAGCCTGGGCCAGTCCCTGGCGGAATACTGGACCGAGGAAAAGCCCCAGATCGCCAAGGCCACCGATGTCCAGCGCTTCGCCGCCGAAGTGGACACCGTGCGCGACGCCGTGGAGCGCCTGGAAAAACGCATTGAGCGGCTGAAAGGCACGGCCTGACCCCATGCGTCTGTTGCGCCTGCTGAAAATCGCCCTCATCGCTCTACGTTACGGCCTGGATGAGTTTTTTTTCGGCCACGCCCGGGTGCGCTGGCTGCGGGCCTGGCTGAAAATCACCCTCTTCTGGCGCCCCCTCGGCCAGCCCCGCGGCGTGCGGCTGCGCCTGGCCCTGGAAGCCCTGGGGCCGATCTTCGTCAAATTCGGCCAGGTGCTGTCCACCCGCCGCGATCTGGTTCCCCTCGACATCGCCGACGAACTGGCCAAACTCCAGGACCGGGTGCCCCCCTTCCCCTCCGAGCAGGCCCTCGCCACCCTGCGCCGGGTTTACGGCAAGCCGCTGGAGAAGGTGTTCCGGCATTTCGACCCGCTGCCGGTGGCCTCCGCCTCGGTGGCCCAAGTGCACTTCGCCGTCCTGCCCGACGGGCGGGAGGCGGCGGTGAAGATCTTGCGCCCCGGCATCGACAAGGTCATCGGCAAGGACCTGGCCCTGTTGGACATCGCCGCCGGCCTGGTGGAAAACCTGTGGGAGGACGGCAAGCGCCTGCGCCCCCGGGAAGTGGTGGCCGAATTCAAGAAGCACCTGCTGGACGAACTGGACCTGGTCCGCGAGGCCGCCAACGCCTCCCAGTTGCGGCGCAATTTCGCCAACTCCGACCTGCTGCTGGTGCCCGAGGTGTACTGGGACTGGTGCCACAGCGATGTGATGGTAATGGAACGCATGCACGGCACCCCCATCAGCCAGGTGGACAAGCTGCGGGAGCAGGGCATCGATATCCCCAGGCTGGCACGGGCGGGGGTGACCATTTTCTTCACCCAGGTGTTCCGGGACGGTTTCTTCCACGCCGACATGCATCCCGGCAACATCCTGGTGGCGCCGGACGGGCGCTACATCGCCCTGGACTTCGGCATCATGGGCACCCTCACCGAAATCGACAAGAGCTACCTGGCCCAGAACTTCCTCGCCTTCTTCCAGCGGGACTACAAGCGCGTCGCCCAGGCCCACATCGAGTCCGGCTGGGCTCCCAAGGATACCCGGGAGGACGAATTCGAGGCCGCCATCCGCGCCGTGTGCGAGCCGGTGTTCGACAAGCCCCTGAAGGAAATCTCCTTCGGCAAGGTGCTGCTGCGCCTGTTCCAGACCTCCCGCCGCTTCAACGTGGAGATCCAGCCCCAACTGGTAATGCTGCAAAAGACCCTGCTCAACATCGAGGGCCTGGGCCGGGAGCTGGACCCGGAGCTGGACCTGTGGAAGACCGCCAAGCCCTTTCTGGAGCGATGGATGAGCGAGCAACTGGGCTGGCGCGGGCTGGTGAAGTCCCTCAAGTCCGAGGCACCCCGCTGGGGCGTACTGCTGCCCCAGTTGCCGCGCCTGGCCCACCAGACCCTGGCCGCCCAGCACCAGCAGGCCACGGCTCCCCAGCCCTTCCAGGACATTCACCGCGGCATCGTCCTCCAGAACCGTCTCTTGGCCGTCATCGCCCTGCTCCTCGCGGCCATGCTGGCGGCCCAGTTTCTATAAGGCCCCGCAAGGCCTTAGAACCCCTGGCGTTTCATTCCGCCTTCGCTATAATTTCGGCCTTTAGCCAACCGTTTCCTCAGCGCCCGCCATGCTGCTCTGGTTCGTCGTCCTCTACCTCCTGGTTTCCATCGGCATCGGCCTCTACGCCGCCACCCGCGTCCACAGCGCCAAGGACTTCGCCGTCGCCGGCCGCAGCCTGCCCCTGCCGGTGGTCACCGCCACAGTGTTCGCCACCTGGTTCGGCGCCGAGGCGGTGTTCGGCGTCTCCGCCACCTTCGTCAAGGAGGGCCTGGGCGGCGTGGTGGCCGACCCCTTCGGTTCCGCCCTGTGCCTGATCCTGGCCGGTGTCCTCTTTTCCCGCTACCTGTACAAACTCAACATCCTCACCCTGGGCGACTTCTACCGCCTGCGCTACAACCGCACGGTGGAGGTCGTCACCACCCTGTGCATCGTGGTGTCCTACCTGGGCTGGGTGGCGGCCCAGATCAAGGCCCTGGGGCTGGTGTTCTACGTCGTCACCGACGGCGCCGTCAGCCAGGAATGGGGCATGGTCCTGGGGGCGGCCATCGTCCTCACCTACACCACCTTCGGCGGCATGTTCTCCGTGGCCATCCTGGATTTCGTCCAGATGGCGGT
>JAGUYQ010000115.1 GCA_020061285.1 Betaproteobacteria bacterium | reverse complement strand
TAATGTCCACCAGGTAGCCGATCACACCGCTGGGTTGGCCGTCGCCGCCGTGCATCAGGGACAGGGACAGACTGGCCCAGAAAACCTCCCCCGATTTCTTGCGCCGCCGCACCACCATTTCCCGCCCGTTCCCCTGGCCGAGGAACAGGCCGTTGAGCAGGCCGTCCTCCTCGCTTTCGTCGGCGTAGATGAACAGGATATTGCGCCCCACCGCCTCCTCGGCGGTATAGCCGAAAACGCGCTCGGCGGCCTTGTTCCAACTGGTGATGTAGCCGCCCAAATCCATGGCGATCACCGAATCGTGTATCTGGTCGATGATCAGGCGCTGCTGCTTGAGCTCTTCCTCGCTTTGCAGCCAACGGTCCTGCCCGTGACGGAAGGCGAGGCGGGTATGGAGCAGCTCGCCGATGAAATCGGCCAGGGCCTGCAAGCGGACGGCGTCATCAGCCGCGAAAAGCCTTCCCCCCACCCCCAGCATGCCGTAGGTTTTCCCCTCGCGGCCGATGGCGCACAGCAGCTTGTCGCTCCCCGCACCCTCGGCCTCCTCGTCCCATCCCTCCGGCAGGGTCTGGCCGCTGCCCAACTCCCCGGCCCCATCATTGAGAAGACAAATACTCACCTTCCCCCGCACGGCATCGCGCCCCAGGCTGGCCAGCTTCTTCTCCAGGCGGGCACCGGTTTCGTTGAGCACCGCCCGCATCAGCGCCTTGGCCAGGGAAAGGTCCACCAGGCCCGGTTCCATGTGCTTGGAAGTTTGCACCATGTTCAGCGCGCGCCCCCGCCGGTCATTCCGACATGCCCAACTGGGAGACCCAGCCCAAGGTCGCCACCTGGGCACGGTTGAACTCTTCCGTGGGCACCGTCATCTTCCTCAAGGAGTCCAGCACGCCGTCCGCGTCACCGCTTTCAGCCTGTTCCACCAGGCTCAGCAGTTGCCCCAGGGCGCCCTTCCTTTCCTGCAGGGCCTGCTCCACCGATTCGTGCAAGCGCAGTGGCTTCAGAAGTTCCGCCATGGGCATGCCCATCAGCACGTCCAGGAGGGAGAACACCCCCACCATGAATGCCTCCTCTTGGTAATCCGCAGAGGCGCCACCGTGGGTTTTCTTGCTCACCAGTTCCATCAACCGGCCACGGGTCGCGGCGCGCTGCATCAGGATGGACGGGCGGGTCTTGCCCTCCTGGCGATGGGTGAACAGCAGCAATTGCAGCCAGCGCTGCAACTGGCGCCTACCGAGAATGGTGATGGCCTGGCGAAAATTGGCCACTTTACCGCTCATGCCCATGGACGCCGAATTGACCAGGCGCAACAGTTCGAAGGCCAGCTTCGGCTCCCGCTTGAACACTTCTTCCAGTTCCCTCGTGTCGGCATCTTCAGTAATCAACTGGAGCAGCCTCAACAGCATCATGCGGGACGTGTCGTGGAGTTGCCCCTTGTCGGCAGCCGAAGGCGAGAAGGGGCCGAAATCGAGATAGTCGAAGCCATGGGCCGCCACCCAATCGAAGCCCGCCATGCTCGGAACGCCGTGCGCGAAGAGTTTCCACCCCTCGGCGCGCAAGGCCTTGTCGGAAAACCGCTCGTCCAACTCCGCCGCAGGCAAAATGAGGGTTTCCGCCAAACCGCCCTTTTCCGGGCCCGGCACATTGCCGGCGGCGTTTGCGGCAAAGCGCAAACCTTCGGCGCGCAACAGACGGCCAAGACGTTCCTCCTCGCTACCGGCCGACGGCAGTTGCTCCAGCACCAGCACCGTCCGCTCCACGGGAAAATCGAAGCTCTTCCCGGCCAACTCAAGCCAGACGGGCTCGATATCCAGGAACAGGACTTGATGGGGGATTTCCGGAACCCGTTCCAATTCTTCCGCCAGGCGCTGGACGGTGGTGCGCGGAAAAGACGGATGATGGGCCGTGCGGACATGCAAGCCCAGCCAGTTCGAGCGCCTGTCGAACACTGGCGTCAGCAGCAGGACGGGACAAACGTCGCGCGTAAAACCCGAGCCCATGATATTCCCCTACACTGTTCAATTAACGGCTTCCAGACTAACCCCCGTCCGGCAAAAAAACAACATGTCATAGGTCGCCGCGGCATGGCCTGCTAAAATGCTTGAAGTCCCCAATCGTCGGTGAACACGAAATGAAAACCCGCCTCTCCGTCATCGCCGCCATGGCCCGCAACCGCGTCATCGGCATCGACAACCGCCTGCCCTGGCATTTGCCGGATGACCTCAAGCATTTCAAGGCCCTCACCATGGGCCACCACATCGTGATGGGCCGCAAGACCTTCGAATCCCTGCCCGGCGTACTGCCCGGCCGCACTTCGGTAGTCATCACCCGCAGCCCGGTGTACCAAGCCCCCGGCTGCCTGGTGGTCAACTCCATCGACAATGCCCTGGGCGCCTGCAAGGGCGACGACGAGGCCTTCATCGTCGGCGGCGCCGAGCTTTACGCCCAGGCCCTGGCCCTGGCGGACCGCCTCTACCTGACCGAAATCCAGGCCGACTACGACGGTGACGCCCGCTTTCCCGACTTCGACCGCCTGCAATGGACCGAAACGGCACGGGAGGCCCACCGCAGCGCCGATGGCCTGGAGTACCATTTCGTCACCTACGACCGCAATCCCTGACCACCTTCAAGGAGTCCTCTCATGCGCTTCCTCGCCAAACTGCTCGTCCTGCTGGCCTTCCTGTCCGCCCTCCCGGCCACCGCCGGCGACACCCTGCTCACCTGGTACGGCCACGCCGGCTTCAAGCTCACCACGCCCTCGGGCAAGGTGCTGCTGATCGACCCCTGGATCACCAACCCGGCCAACAAGAACGGCAAGGAGGACTTGGCCAAGCTCGACAAGGCGGACCTGATCCTGGTCACCCACGGCCATTTCGACCACGTGGGCAACAGCGTGGAAATCGCCAAGAAAACCGGCGCCCGCCTGGTGACCACCTTCGACCTGGGCAAGGCCCTGGCCACCTACGGCGGCTACCCGGACAAGCAAATGGGCTATGACACCCAGGGCAACTTCGGCGGCGAACTGACCCTGCTCGATGGCGAGGTGAAGATCGCCTTCATCCCCGCCATCCACAGTTCCACCGTGATAGCCCCCGAAGGCAGCGCCGACAAGGACATCCACGACGGCGGCAACCCCGGCGGCTTCCTCATCAGCGTGAAGAACGGCCCCACCCTCTACCACACCGGCGACACCGACGTTTTCGGCGACATGGCCCTGATCGGCAAGTTCCACAAGGTGGACGTGATGCTCGCCTGCATCGGCGGCCACTTCACCATGGGCCCCGAGCGGGCCGCCGAAGCGGCGCGGCTGGTCAAGGCGGGCACGATCATCCCCATGCACTACGGCACCTTCCCGATCCTGGACGGTACGCCGGAGGCCCTGGCCAAGGCCCTCAAGCAACAGGGCGTGAAAACCCGGTTGCAGGTGATGAAGGTGGACGAGCCCCTCAAACTCTAAGCCATCCCCTGCCGGAAACAAAACGGGCGTCCCCAGGACGCCCGTTTCGTTTTTCCACCCGCGATGTTCAGCGCACGCAATCCACGTAGTAGCGTTCCTTGCCGCTC
>JAGUYQ010000288.1 GCA_020061285.1 Betaproteobacteria bacterium | reverse complement strand
CGGCCGTTTCTTCGGCGGGTTTTTCCACGGCCAGCGGCGGCAATTTGGCGGCGGCCTGGGCGGCGGGCTTGGCCACGGGCGCTTCTGCCGTGTCCAGCAAGCTTATCGTGGCTTCCGTTTCCTTCCCTTCGGCGGAATCCGGCTTCTTGTTGCCGGAGACTGCGAACCAGGCGGCGACCCAGATCACCGCCACGGCGACGGCGGCGGCCGCCTTCCAATTGACCCGAGGCGCGGAGAGGGATTCTTTTTCAGCCGGTTTTTTGCGGCCATTTCCCTCGCCGAAGGCGGCCTGGCTTGCGCCGGTGGCTGGGCGGGACCCGCCCAGGGAGGGCATGGCGCCATTGCCGGCCGAAGCGGTGCCGGGAGGGAGGATAAAATCGGCGCTGCCATCGGCGGCGGGCATGCTGTTCTTGGGGAGAGGGGTCAAATCCTCCAGGGGCGCGAACTCGGGGTTGGCGCTGACAGCCGGGGAATTGGGGTCCAGTTGGAAGGTTTCCAGTTCCCGAAGCACCGCTTCCATGCTTTTGAATCCCCCTTGCCAGACGGGTTTCTGCATTTTCTTCAGCAGCTTGGGGAGGCGTTCCTGGTGATCGTCGCTGTGATAGTCGATGCGCCATAGGGACAACTGGCGGAACCAGTAGCCGAGGGCGTAAAGGTCCGTCCGCCAATCGTTCTGGTTGACCTGGAGAGAGGGTATCAGGGTATCGTCGTAGCGGCGCTTGGCCTTGTCGCTGAGTTCGTCCCAACTGCCCTTGCCTTCCTCGCCGCAGATGCGGGCGTACTGCTCCCAGTCCTTGACCAGGGCTTTGAGGTAGGCTTCGGACAGGCCGGATTTGTCGGAGGGCTGGCGGGAATCCAGAAACGGCGGCTTTTCGATCGGGTGGCGGTGGCTGTGGGCGTTGGCGAAGTCGATCAGCTTGACCGAATCGAAATCGACCCGGCCGTCGCCGGTGAGGCCGAGCAGGATGTTGTCCAGGCGCAGCTCGCCGTGGACCACACCCTTGGCATGGATGGAGGCGACCGCCTGGCATACGGCCGTCAGCAGGCGGATCAGGTCGCTGGAACGCTGGAAAGGGTGCTGCAAGCCCTCCGCCGGCACGCTCAGCAGTTGGGACAGCAAATGCCCCGGCGCTTCCATGGTCAGGGCGAGGCGGTCGATATCCAGGGAAATGAACTTCGCTACGCAAGGATGGCTGTTGTGGAACTCCTGCAGGAGTTGCGCCTCATGGCATAGCCAATAGGCCGCTGCGGGGAATCCGGGGGAGAGAAGCTTGCACCAGCGCTCGTTCCCCTTGTCGCCGAAGTGCTTTTCAATCCGGATCAGGCGGCTGTCCGCTATCTTCTCGTCCGTGGTCATAGTCCTGCATTATAGGGAAGCCGGGGGCGAGACGGCAACCAAGCTTTTGAATTGATAGGCAGGTTTAAACGCCCAGGCTCTCAACCCATTTGAGGGCGTCGAGATGCGCCTTGTTGACGGTATCCGGCTCCAGTTGCAGAGACTCGGCCAGTTCCTGTAGCGGCGCCGCTTCCACCCCTTCACACGCTTCGGACAGGGCGAGGAAGGGGCCGTAGATGCCTTGGCGGGTCAGCAGGGCGTCGCAGATGTTTTCCGGCAGGTTGAGCTGGTCGAGCACCTTGTCCATGGGCATTTCCAGCATCACGTCGAGGAGGGAGAAGACGCCGACGATGAACAGGTTGTCCCTATCCTGCTTTTCCAGGTAATTCTGGCCCAGAAGTTCGGTGAGGCGGCCGCGGATGATGGCCGTCTTCATCAGGACCGGGGGGGTCGAGTCTTCCTTCGCCGTCACCAGCAGCAGGGTGAGCCAGCGGTAAAGCTGCTGGTAGCCGAGAATGGTGAGGGCGTGTTTGATGGACTGGATTTCGCAGGAGAGGCCGAAACCCACCGAGTTGATATAGCGCAGCAGCTTGAAGGACAGCGCCACATCCCGTTTGAACAGGCGGTCGATGTCGGCCAGATCGGCGTTGTTGCGCACCTTGTTCAGCAGGTCCAGGACGTGGGCGTGAGCGGGGTTGATGACCTTTGCCGACAGGGTTTCCGGACGAGCGAAATAGAAACCCTGAAAATAATGGAAACCCAGTTTCTTGCAGGCGTCGAATTCGGCCCGGGTCTCGACTTTTTCCGCCAGCAGCTTGACGGGGTATTCCTCCACTTTCTGGATGATGGGAGGAAGCTTGTCCAGCGGAGTGAGGCGAATGTCCAGCTTGACGTACTGGGCGACGTCGAGGAGGGGGGCGAAGGCGGGCGAATACTCGAAATCGTCGAGGGCGATGCTGAAGCCGCGGGCACGCAATTCCCGACAACGGGACAGCAGTTCGGGCGTGGGCTGGGTGGTTTCCAGAAGCTCGAGGACGATTTTCTCCGGTGGCAGGAGTTCGATGAAATCGGTCTCCAGCATGGGGTTGGAGAGATTGATGAAGGCCAGTTTGTCGGCCACCAGCCAGTTGGTGCCGATGTTGCTGAGGGTGTTGGCAAGAATGCTGGTGCCGGCGTGGAGGTCGCTGATGATCTCGGCCCTGAAGGCTTCGGCGCTGTGGCGGAAGAGCAGTTCGTAGCCGATGATTTTCTGCTGCCGGTCCAGGATGGGCTGGCGGCCGATGTATGCCTGGTCAGTCATATGCGGGGAAACGAGTCCCTGTCTTGCCTCGCGCGCGCAAACGAGGTTGGGGCAGGGTCAAACGAACAACGCGGCGCGGGTTTCGTTGCTGGACATGCTGAGCAGTTCTTCCATGTCCAGCACCAATACCACATCGCCGTCGCCGGAAAGCGTTGCGCCGGCGATACCGCGCGGCTTGATGTCCAGCAGGGGCTTGATCACCACGTCGTCGCGGCCGAGAAAGCCGTCGATGCCGAGAATGAAGGTGGTTTCGG
>JAGUYQ010000189.1 GCA_020061285.1 Betaproteobacteria bacterium | reverse complement strand
GCCGTCGGCGATGCGGATTGCCGTGACCTCCCCCGTGGGGCCGAGGGCTTCCTCCACCTTGCCCTTGAGGGCCTGGACGGCGAAATGGTAGGCACCGTAACCGGCAACCGCGAGCAGAATAGCGGCAATGCCGAAAATGGCAATCCAGCGTGTGACAGCGGTTTTTTGCATGGCGGCAAGGACTCCCGATCAGACGACCCGGTTTGGGTAGCCACCGCATGGTTTTAGCAAATTTAGCCCCTCTCCGGCAAGGCCTCTCTCCGCTCGCCCCCTGCAAAAGCAAACACGCTATAGTTGCGATCCATGCTGAGCGATACTGACCACAAGGAGGCGATATGAAACCCCTGCTGGCTTTTACTTCCTTGCTCCTCCTCGGCGCCTGCGCCAACTATTCCGGCAGCGGCCTCCAGCCCGGCCAAGCCGGTGTGGACGACGTATTGCGCGTCATGGGCCCACCCGCCCAGCGCTGGCAGGACCGGGACGGCTCCCAGCAACTCGCCTACCCCCGCGGCCCCTCCGGCTTCCACACCTACATGGCGTACATCGGCCCCGACGGCAAGCTGCAACGGCTCGAAAACGTCCTCGATTCGACGAACTTCACCCATATCCAACCCGGCATGAGCAAGAATCAAGTGCTGCGCCTGCTGGGTCCCCCCCAGCCGGGCTGGACCGCCTACTTCCCGGCACGGGACGAACTGGCGTGGGAATGGCGCTATTGCGACCAGTGGAACGAGGCGGCCCGCTTCAACGTCCTGTTCGACGCCAGCAAGGGCACGGTACGCTCTACCCTCAGCCAGACCGAGGCCGTTCTCGGCCTCTGCGGCGAAGGAAGCTGCATCTGCTCCCGCTAGGCCCCGCCTGAATTACCGGGCAGGTGCCAAACAGTCGCCGACCGCCGCCCCGCCGTACCAGGCGAGCAATTTCCCCTCCTCCCAGCCCTTGGTCCAGGGAGCGTAGTCCTCCTCCGCCACGGGCACGTAGGGCCCGTGCTTGACCTCGAAGATCACGCCCCCCTCGTCCAGGGACAACACAGCGTGCCACGTCCCGGCGGGGTTTTCCAGCACCTTCGCCTCCTCGCCGAGCACCGCCCGCCCGGTCACCCGCCCATTCTCGTCGAAGTGCAGCACCAGGAAGCGCCCCCGCAGGGGAAACAGCAACTCGAAGGTATGGGGATGGCGATGGGGCAGCACCACCGTGTCCGGCTCCATGGCGATGGCCAGGCGCTGGATGGGGTCGGCCAGTTCCGGGTGCAGGTTGTGGTTGGCGCGGCGGCGGGGGGATTGCCGGGCCTGCTGGCTCAGGGTGTCGAGAAGCGCCTGGTCGAGTTGTTTCAAAGGAAACTCCTGATCTGAAAAGCTGCATATTATCCCTGAACGCAAGCAGCCGTTGCGACAGTCCCAAAACGGGACTAAAATGTTTTTATGCGAATCATTGCACTATCGACACTCAAGGCATTTTGGGAAGCACACCCCGAGCACCTTGATGCCAAAGAGCCCGCCCTGGCTTGGTATCGCCACGCACTGCGTGCGAACTGGACCACTCCCGCCGACATCAAGGAGGATTTCGGCTCCGCCAGCATCCTGCGGGATGGCCGGGTGGTGTTCAACCTGGCGGGCAACAAATACCGCCTGGTGGTCTGGATCAATTATGCCTACCGGGTAGCGTACATCCGCTTCATCGGCACTCACGCCCAATACGACCGGATCGACGCGCAGACGATTTAAGGAGATGAACATGGACATCCGCCCCCTCAAGACCGAGGCCGACTACCAAGCCGCCCTCAAGGAAATCGAAACCCTCATGCACGCCACGGAGGAGACCCCCGAAGGCGACCGCCTGGACGTGCTGGTCACTCTCGTCGAAGCCTATGAAGCCCGGCATTACCCCCTGGACCTCCCCGACCCGGTGGAAGCCATCAAGTTCACCATGGAGCAAAAAGGGCTGACGGTGAAAGACCTGGAACCGATGATCGGCCGCACCAACCGGGTCTATGAAATCCTCAACCACAAACGGCCCCTGACCCTGAAAATGATCTGGCGGCTGCACAAGGGACTGGGCATTCCGGCGGAGAGCCTGATTCGGCAAGAAGAAGACCGCCCCACGCCCCAAGCAGCCTGATTCCAGCCCCATGGCCCCCCATCACCACTGGCCGCGCTTCTGGGTTCCGCTTGGCAAGGCCATTCCCCTTGATGGATGGGGGTTTTTGTACGATCCGGACGATAAACATGACCGCCATCCTCAATAGGCAAGCCCAAGGGCTTTCAAAGGGCAGGGGAAATTTGTCGGCGTTCGTCCTGGATGCGTCCTACTTAAGCGGTTGCAAACTCCCATCTCAGCCTACCCGCCCCCATTGGCCGCATCCTCCAGCACCTTGAGAAACTCGTCCCCGTAGCGCGCCAGTTTGGCTTGGCCGACGCCGCTGATCCCGCCCATTTCCGCCAGGCTGCCGGGGCGGCGGTTGAGGATTTCCAGCAGGGTGCTGTCGTGAAAGATGACGTAGGGGGGCACGCCCTGCTCCCGTGCCAATTCCAGGCGCTTGGCCTTTAAGGCCTGCCACAGGGGGTCGTCGTTGGCGCCGGCGAAGGCCTCCTTCACCCGGGCGGCGCGCTCGGCCTTGCTGCTGCGGCGTTTTGCCGGTTCGGGGTCGCGGCGCAGCCACACTTCCTTTTCGCCCCGCAGTACCGGGCGCGCCTCCTCGGTAAGGCGCAGGCCGCCGTAAGCTTCCATGTCCACCTGCAACAAGCCGGCCGCCACCAGTTGGCGGAAAACGCTGCTCCACTGGGCTTGGTTCAGCCCTTGGCCGATGCCGAAGGTGGATAAATTCTGGTGGCGGAATTTTTCCACCTGGGGCGAGGCCTTGCCCAGCAGCACGTCGATCAGGTGGCCGACGCCGAAGCGCTGGCCGGTGCGGTAGACGCAGGACAGTGCCTTCTGCGCCGCCTCGGTGCCGTCCCAGGTATCCACCGGCTCCAGGCAGTTGTCGCACTGGCCGCAGTGGCCGGGATGCTCCTCGCCGAAGTAGCGCAATATCGCCTGGTGGCGGCAGGCGGTGGATTCGCAGTAGCCCAGCAGGGCGTCGAGCTTGCGCAGTTCCAGGCGCTTGCGCTCCTCGGGGGTGTCGCCGGAATCGAGCAGTTGGCGCATGGACACCACGTCCCCCAGGCCGTAGGCCATCCAGGCATTGGCGGGCAAGCCGTCGCGGCCCGCTCGGCCGGTTTCCTGGTAATAGCCTTCCATGCTCTTGGGCAGGTCCAGGTGGGCGACGAAGCGCACGTTGGGCTTGTCGATGCCCATACCGAAGGCCACCGTCGCCACCATGACGACGCCCTCCTCCCGCAGGAAGCGGGTCTGGTTGGCGCTGCGGGTGGCAGCGTCGAGACCGGCGTGGTAGGGCAAGGCGTCCCAGCCCCGCTCCTTGAGCCAGGCGGCGGTTTCCTCCACCTTGCGCCGGGAGAGGCAATAGACGATGCCGGCGTCGTTGGGATGCTCGGCTTCGAGGAAAGCCTGCAACTGCTGGCGGGCGTTGTTTTTCTGAGTGACGCGGTAGCGGATGTTGGGCCGATCGAAGCTGGAGACGAAGCGGCGGGCCTGCTCCAGTGCAAGCCGCTCGACGATTTCGTTGCGGGTCGGCGCATCCGCCGTGGCGGTGAGGGCAATGCGCGGCACATTGGGAAAGCGCTCGTGGAGGACGGTCAGTTCCCGGTATTCGGGACGGAAATCGTGGCCCCACTGGGAAACGCAATGGGCTTCGTCGATGGCGAACAGGGCCAGCCCCGGCCCGGCCCGCACCCGTTCCAGCATGTCGAGGAACCCCGGCGTCAGCAGGCGCTCCGGCGCCACGTAAAGGATGTCCAACGCCCCCCGTGCCAAATCGCCTTGCACCGCCCGCGCCGCCT
>JAGUYQ010000226.1 GCA_020061285.1 Betaproteobacteria bacterium | reverse complement strand
CGCAGCTCGGGCAAGATGGGCTACGCCGTGGCGCGGGCCGCCATCGACGCCGGGGCGGAAGTGACCCTGGTTTCCGGCCAGACCTGCCTCACGCCCCCGGCGGCGGCGAAGCTGGTGAAAGTGACGAGCGCCCAGGAAATGCTGACGGCGGTGAATGACCTGGTGGGGGAGGCGGATATTTTCATCGGCGTGGCGGCGGTGGCCGACTACTACGTGCTCAACCCCAGCGAGCAGAAAATCAAGAAGGACGCCCATATCCTTACCCTGGAACTGGCACCCAACCCCGACATCCTCGCCAACGTGGTGAATTTCCCCAACCCGCCCTTCTGCGTCGGCTTCGCCGCCGAGAGCGAGAGCCTGTTCGAGTTCGCCGAACTCAAGCGCCACCGCAAGAACCTGCCGCTGCTGGCGGGCAACCTGGTGGAAGCCATCGACAGCGACGAATCGGAGTTGACCCTGTTCGACGACGAGGGCGCCCATCCCCTTTCCCGTGGGCCGAAGATTCAGCACGCCCGCCGCCTCATCGAACATATCGCCAAGCTCTACGGCCGCCAACCGGCGGCCGCCGAATAAGGAAACCCATGGCCACCATCGACATCAAGATCCTCGACGAACGGGTGAAGCACTGCCTGCCCGCCTACGCCACCCCCGGCTCGGCCGGGCTCGACCTGCGGGCCTGCGTCGAGCACGTCGTCACCCTCAATCCCGGCCAGACCGAATTGGTCCCCACCGGCATCGCCATCCACCTGGACGACCCCGGCCTGGCGGCCATGATCCTGCCCCGCTCGGGCCTCGGCCACAAGCACGGCATCGTCCTCGGCAACCTGGTGGGCCTGATCGACTCCGACTACCAGGGGCAGATTTTCGTCTCGGTGTGGAACCGGAGCAAAGCCCCCTTCATGCTCAACCCCATGGAGCGCATTGCCCAACTGGTGGTGGTGCCGGTGGTGCAGGTGGGCTTCAACGTGGTGGAGGAGTTTCCGGAAAGCCATCGCGGCGAGGGCGGCTTTGGCAGCACCGGCAAGCACTGACTGGCGGAAATGGCTGGCCGTCCTGGGGCTGGTGTTGCCCCTTCCGGCGGCGGCGGATGTCTTCAGCCGGGAGGACGTGGTACTCGACCCGCTTCCCGAGCATTTCTCGGTATGCTTCAACGGCTCCTGCAAGGACTTGGCCGTCGTCGGCCTGGATGCCGGGCAATGGCGCCAGGTCAAGGAACCATTCAATCCCCCGGCCCCCGACCCGGAGGCGGAACGCAAGCAGATCGCGGCCGCCATCGCCATGATGGAGCGTTTCGTCGGCGGCCTGACCGATACCGCCCACGATCAGGGGCGCAACGATACCGGCACCCCCGGCGACAACTGGATGGACTGCATCGACGAATCCACCAACACTACCGGCTACCTCAAAATCTTCGCCGCCGAGGGCCTGCTGAAATGGCACACGGTGGAGGACCGGCAGACCCGCGGTTGGTTCCTCTTCGGCTATCCCCACACCTCGGCGGTGGTGCGGGACGTGCAAAGCGGCCAGGAGTACGTGGTGGATTCCTGGTTCTATCCCAACGGTGCGGCGCCGGTCATTCTGCCGGTGGGAGTGTGGCGCAACGGCTGGCACCCGCCGGAAAGTCCCTGACTATCCTTGCCATGTCCGAGGGTTTGGGCTAGCTTTCACAGGGTGAGCGTCACAGCGAAAGGCGGGCCGATGAAAGAACAAGAAACCCTGGCGGAACACTTGCGCCGACAAGGCGTCAGCCGACGTTCCTTCCTCAAGTTCTGCATCGCCACCGCTTCCCTCCTCGGTCTGCCGCCCGGTATGGCGCCGGTGATGGCGGAAACCCTGGGTAAGGTGAAGCGGCCGTCGGTGATCTGGCTCTCCTTCCAGGAATGCACCGGCTGCACCGAATCCCTCACCCGCTCCCATTCCCCCACCCTGGAAAGCCTGCTGTTCGATTTCATCTCCCTCGATTACCACCACACCCTCCAGGCCGCTTCCGGCGAGGCGGCGGAGCGGGCGCGGGAAGAGGCGATGAAGGCCAATTACGGCAAGTATCTGGTGCTGGTGGACGGTTCGATCCCCCTGGGCGAGGGCGGGGCCTACTCCACCATCGCCGGCCGCACCAACGTGGAAATGCTGGAGGAAACGGCCAAGGGGGCGGCGGCGCTGATCGCTATCGGCACCTGCTCCTCCTACGGCGGCCTGCCCTATGCCCATCCCAACCCGACGGGGGCGGTGTCGGTGTCGGCCATCGTCAAGGACAAGCCCATTGTCAACGTTCCCGGCTGCCCGCCGATTCCCCTCGCCATCACCGGGGTGGTGGCCCACTACCTGATGTTCGGCGCACTGCCGGAACTGGACGAACAGGGCCGCCCCCTTTCCATTTACGGCGAGACCATCCACGACCGCTGCTACCGCCGCCCCTTCTACGACCAGGGCAAGTTCGCCAAGACCTTCGACGATCGCGGCGCCCGCGCCGGCTGGTGTCTGTTCGAGCTGGGCTGCAAGGGCCCCACCACCCACAACGCCTGCGCCACCACCAAGTGGAACGGCGGCACCAGCTTCCCCATCGAATCCGGCCACGGTTGCCTGGGGTGCTCCGAGCCCGATTTCTGGGACGGGGGCAGCTTCTACCAAGCCCTGTCCACGCCTATTTCGCCCCTGGGCAAGGTGGCGGCGGGGGCGGCGGGAGTGGGAGTGGTG
>JAGUYQ010000254.1 GCA_020061285.1 Betaproteobacteria bacterium | reverse complement strand
CTCGGCGAAATCCCCGGTCGGCCTGCCGCTCCACTTCTCCAGGGAAAACCGGGCCTGGGCCAACCCGCCTTCCGGTTGCCGCAGGGCGGCAGCCACGTCGCCCGCCTCGCGGGTAAAGGATTTGAAACCGATAGTGGCATACAGCACCCCGATATTGAGGGCCCATACCAGCAGCGGCGAAATCCGTTGCAGCACGGCCGACACTACAAGCAAGGCCACTACCGGGGGCGCCACCGCCAAGCACCACGCCAGGATGCCGTGGCGGTTTTCCCCGGCGTTGAGATGGCGCTCAAGGTAATTCGCGTAGCGGATGAACAGACGGTTCAGCCTGGCCCGGCTATCCAGGGGGCGAAATTGCTCCAGCAGCAAGGCGGCGATAAGGGAAAACAGGCTCATGGGTCAGAGCTCCATCTCCACGGACAATTCACGGTTCTGGAAGATTTCCAGGGTCGGCAGCTTGAAGGGCAGATGGTTCTTGTCCAGATAGTCGAGCAGGGCGGAATAGGCCTTGCCGGGCGCCATCAGGGGCTGGGCGTTGACCCGCACCAACACCACCCGCCGCAGGGGCACTTCGGCCAGCTTCACGGGGTCGTGAACCCGTGCAGCGGGGTCCACCATGTAGCCGACGCGGGCCCGCAGCTTTTTCTTTTCCGTCACCCGCGGGTCGTCGTACAACACCATCACCGACGCTCCTTCCCGCACGCCCTGGTCGTGAAGGGTTTGCAGCATCTTCTGCTGGCGCTGGGGCAGGTCGGTGTAATCGCCGACGTTATCCACGTAGGCGTAGACATAGGGACCGCGCTGGGCCATCTCGACGGTGGCGCTGTTGAACACCCCCCACCACCAGAAAATGAGCAGGAGTGGGACGACGAACGCCAGCAGGAAAGCCAGCCACTGTTTTTTCAAAATCGGTCTCCACGACGACTTTCAACGGGCGAAAGATACCATAAACCCCCCGCCCCTGTCCCGCCGCCGCTCATGAATGGCCTATAATAGCGCCTTCCGCAACGGCACTCCGCGAGTTTTCATGAAAGACTACCAAGCCCCCCAAGACCTGTTGCAAGACCGGGTCATTCTCGTCACCGGCGCCGGGCAAGGCATCGGCCGCACCGCCGCCCTCGCCTTCGCCGCCCACGGCGCCACCGTGATTCTCCACGGCCGCGACGTCAAGAAACTGGAAGGGGTATACGACGAAATCGAGGCGGCCGGCCACCCCCAGGCGGCGATTTTCCCCCTGGATTTCCTCAAGGCAGGCGAACCCGACCACAAGGCTTTCGCCGAAGCCATCCACAGCCAGCTCGGACGCCTCGACGGCATACTGCACAACGCCGCCTATCTGCCCGCCCTCACCCAGTTGGAAAACGAGACCCTGGACCTGTGGAGCAAAAGCCTGCGCGCCAACCTGTCCGCCCCCTTCGCTCTCACCAAGGCCTGCCTCCCCTTGCTCAAGGCGTCGCCGGACGCCTCGGTGATCATGACCTCGGACCACCATGCCTCTCATCCGGCCGCCTATTGGGGCGTGTTCGCCGTGGCCAAGAGCGGCCTGGAAACCCTGGTGAAAATCTGGTCCCAGGAGTGGGAAATGTTTCCCCAGTTGCGCATCAACGCCGTGGAGCCGGGCCCCGTGCAATCGCCCCAGCGGCTGCGTACCCATCCAGGCGAGGTGCATGAAAACCTGCCGCCTGATACCTCCCTGATGCCGACCTATCTCTACTTGATGGGGAAAGACGGCCGCGATGTGAGCGGCCAAGTGATCGAGCCGGGGAAATAGCGCCTAGGCTTCCCGCTCGACGAGGGGGGGCCGCTTAAGGAGGAACTTCATGCGCATGCCGGCGATTTCCACGTCGTCGAGGTGATTGAGGAATACCTGTTCCTCCTCCTCCGCCGGAACGCCGTTCACCAGGGGATAATTCGCCCCTTCCAGGTAGGCGAGAAAGTAGCCCTCCTCCCGCCGGGCGATGACCGCCATCTGGATGCCGGGCTTGCCCAGGGTGGTGAGGGTACGGGTCAAATCGACCTCCTTGCCTGCCGCCGGCCCGCTGATGGCTCTCAATGCGCCGAAGGGCAGCGACTGCTCATCGGGGGAGGCGGCCAGGTTATCGGCTGCCGCAACGGGAAAGGTCGGCTGCTTGGTAGTCTGGATAAAGGCATCCATACCGCTCTCCTCGCCCCGCAAGCCGTCAATGGGCAAGGCCTTATATCCCGCGGCTACGGGCACTTCCGCCACTCCCGATCCCTGCCGGTATTTCAGCAGATAACGGGCAATGCGGATTTCGTCACCATCCCTCAGCAGACACTTGGTCACCACCTTGCCGTTCACCCAGGTGCCGTTGGTGCTGTACAGGTCTTCGAGAAAGGAATCGTTGCGCACGGTGATCACCACCGCGTGTTCGCCGCTCACCGCCGTATGGGGCAACACCAGGTCGTTATGCGGCTTGCGCCCGATGCGCACGCGTTCCTGGCCGAGCGCATGTTCGCCGACCACGGCGTCGTCCTCGTACACAATCAAGCGGGAAGGCATGGAAGAACTCGTCTATCAGCTAAAGCCAATTGCATTATAGGCCTTTAGCCGCGGCAATAGGCAACGGCATCGGCCAGGCGTTCCACCGCCACGATTTCCATCCCCGCCACACCCTGCTTTGGCCGGTTGGCCTTGGGCACGATGGCCCGCTCGAAGCCCAGCTTGGCCGCCTCCTTGAGGCGCTCCTGGCCCCGCTGCACCGGG
>JAGUYQ010000062.1 GCA_020061285.1 Betaproteobacteria bacterium | reverse complement strand
TTCCCGAATATCCTCGGGGATACCCGGCCCATTGTCGATGATCTGCAAGCGGATGGCGAGGCGGTGGAGCTTCTTCGCCAAGGTCACCTGCCGGGCCACGCGGGTGCGCAGGACGATCTCCCCCTTGCCGCGCATGGCCTGGACCGCGTTGCGGGCGATGTTGAGCAGGGCCTGGATGAGCTGCTCGTGGTCGGCGTTCAATTCCGGCAAGCTGAGGTCGTAGTCGCGGCGGATGGCCACCCCCGTCGGCGTTTCCGCCAGCACCAGGCTGCGCACCCGCTCCAGGACCTCGTGAATGTTCACCGGGGTGAAACGCGGCAGGCGATTGGGGGTCAGCAACCGGTCCATCAGGGACTGCAAGCGGTCCGATTCCTTGATGATAACCTGGGTATATTCCCGCAAGCCGGGGCGAGGCAATTCGTGCTCCAGCAGTTGCGCCGCGCCACGGATGCCGCCGAGGGGGTTCTTGATCTCGTGGGCCAGGTTGCGGATCAGTTCCCGGTTGGCCTGCTGTTGCAACAGCATGCGCTCCTCCCGCGCGATTTTGACTTGCTGCTCGATCTGGTGGAATTCCAGCAGCAGACGGACACCCCCCATCTGGATGGGCGTGATGTAACCGCTCACCAGGATTTTTTCCCGGCCGGGCGCCGCCAGGGACAGCTCATGTTCGGTGAAGCTGCCGTGGCTATCCACGGCATGCTGCACGGCGGACATCAGGGAATCGGTGTCGCTGAAAACCTGCGGCAAGGGCTGCCCGCGAATCTGCTTGTTGCTGAATTCGAACAGGTTCTCCGCCGCCGGGTTGGCGTACACCACCTGAAACGCCTGGTCGAGCAGCAGGACGGACGTACTGAGCACCTCCAGCCCCTGAAACGCATTTGGCACGGTCACCCGCCACCCCTCTCTTGCAATACGGAAACCTTCCCTCGGAAGCAAAAAACGAACCAAGAAAAGCCTCTATTTCAGGTTGGCAATTTCTTTCTGCAGGGCGTCAATGTTCTTTTCGTGGAGGGTGACGGTGTCCTTGTAGGGTTGGACGCGGTCGAGGAACTTCTGGTAGTTCCGCTCGTTGCCCAGGCGCACCGCCTCCTGCTCGGCGAGGGCCTTCTTGGCTTCTTCCAACATTTTCCGCTCCGCCGCCAGCTCGTCCTCGAGCACCTTGCGCCGGGTGTCGTCCCGCCGCCGCTGGGTATCGGAATCCACCTTGGGAAAATCTGACGGGGAAGACGCTTCCGACCTTGCCCGCGAGGCGGGAACGGTATTGATGGGGTCGAGGGTGATTTTCTTCGCCCCCTTGATGGGGACGTTGGAATAGGTAACGTGGCCGTCCTTGTCCACATATTTGTAGATTTCCGCCTGGGCGGACGGCGCGCAAAGCACGCACAGGGAACACAGGCCGAGAATGGCCGGAATGCGATGATTTTTGTTCATAAGTAGCTGAAACGTCCTTGCCAACTCCAACTCGGGGCCGGTTCAGTGTATGCCACGGCCGGGATTTAGGCAACGAGGGCCAGAACTGGCCCGCCTCCCAATAAAAAACGGGGGCCGCAGCCCCCGTTTTCTTGCCTTCACCCCGATTACAGGCTGTAGTACATGGCAAATTCCACCGGGTGGGTGGTCATGCGGAAGCGAGTGACCTCTTCCATCTTCAGTTCGATGTAGGCATCGATCATGTCGCTGGAGAACACGCCGCCGCGGGTCAGGAACTCGCGGTCCTTGTCCAGGTATTCCAGGGCCATTTCCAGGCTGGAGCACACGGTCGGGATCTTGGCTTCCTCTTCCGGGGGCAGGTCGTACAGGTTCTTGTCCATGGCTTCGCCGGGGTGGATCTTGTTCTGGATGCCGTCCAGGCCGGCCATCAGCAGAGCGGAGAAGCACAGGTACGGGTTGGCGGAAGGATCCGGGAAACGGGTTTCGATCCGGCGGGCCTTGGGGTTGCTCACGTGGGGGATACGGATCGAAGCGGAGCGGTTGCGGGCGGAGTAGGCCAGCATCACGGGGGCTTCGAAGCCGGGGACCAGACGCTTGTAGGAGTTGGTACCGGGGTTGGTGATGGCGTTCAGGGCACGGGCGTGCTTGATGATGCCGCCGATGTAGTACAGGGCCAGTTCGGACAGGCCGCCGTAGCCGTTGCCGGCGAACATGTTCTGGCCGTCTTTCCAGATGGACTGGTGGACGTGCATGCCGGAACCGTTATCGCCGACGATGGGCTTGGGCATGAAGGTGGCGGTCTTGCCGTAGCTATGGGCCACGTTTTGCACCACGTACTTGAGGATTTGGGTCCAGTCGGCGCGCTTCACCAGTGTGTTGAACTTGGTGCCGATTTCGCACTGGCCGGCGGTGGCCACTTCGTGGTGGTGCACTTCAACGGTCACGCCCATGTCTTCCAGGGCCAGGCACATGGCGGAGCGGATGTCCTGGAAGGAATCGACGGGGGGAACGGGGAAATAGCCGCCCTTGATGCCGGGACGGTGGCCGATGTTGCCACCCTCGAACTTCTCGGAGGAGGACCAGGCGGCTTCCTCGGATTCGATCTTCACGGAAGCGCCGGACATGTCGGCATGCCAGGTGACGGAATCGAAAATGAAGAATTCGGGCTCGGGGCCGAAGTAGGCGGTGTCACCGATGCCGGTGGACTTCATGTAGGCTTCGGCGCGCTTGGCGATGGAGCGGGGGCAACGATCGTAGCCCTTGCCGTCGGCGGGTTCCACCACGTCGCAGGTGATGATCAGGGTGGGCTCGTCGAAGAACGGGTCCAAGTTGGCGGTGTCGGCATCGGGCATCAGCAGCATGTCGGAAGCCTGGATACCTTTCCAGCCTGCGATGGAGGAGCCGTCGAAGGCATGGCCGCCCTCGAACCACCCATCGTCCACGACGTGGGAGGGAATGGACACATGCTGTTCCTTGCCGCGGGTGTCGGTAAAACGCAGATCAACGAACTTGACGTCGTTGTCCTTGATCATTTTCAAAACGTCGGCTGCCGCCATATTCATCTCCTAAACTGTGTGACTTTTCATGTTCAAAAAATCGAGTTCCCACCGGGCAACTGACCGCATCCCCGCAGGCAGGGGTACGCGCCAAAATTGCAACGCCACCCCAAAAGCAGAAACCATGCCACCACTCATAAAGTGGGAAATCATTTTGCCACAGACACATAAAATCGAACAGCGAATTTGACCGCACCGTAATGGTGCCATCGCACCGCATGCGCACAACATCGGTGCGAACGTCGTAATAAATTGATAAAGCTATAACAAACGCGGCGATCCAACTCCATTCACCCTGCCGCCGCCACCGCAACGCTACCGAAACACGGCGATCAACCCGCCGCCAAGGGGGTTCGCCCATTTTTCTCTCAATGCCCCAAAATAGGGCGTTCGAACCAATGGCGCCCACCTCTGTAAAATTCTATACTCCGGGCACTATCTCTGACGACCCGACGAAGGCATGGGAGACATCTCCGATATTCTGGCAGCCGCCCAACGGCGCGGCGACGAAGGCGAAGCCCCTTACGCGGGCATCCTGCCCCCCCGGGAAGCCCACCATCTGCTGCAATGCGTTCCCAGCGCCCGTCTGGTGGACGTGCGCTGCCGAGCGGAACGGGATTTCGTCGGCTTCGTCCCCGGCAGCCTGCACATCGAATGGCAGCACTATCCCGCCTGGGTATTGAACCAGAATTTCTATGCCGAGCTGCGTCAACAGGTGGACCCGGAATCCCTGGTACTGTTTCTCTGCCGCAACGCCCACCGCTCTCATTTGGCCGCCATCGCCGCCACCCGCGCCGGTTATCCGAACTGCTACAACATCGCCGAGGGCTTCGAGGGGGACCGCGACCTGACCACCGGCCAACGCGGCGGCAACGGCTGGAAAGCCGCCGGCCTGCCCTGGATACAAAACTAAGCCGGTGAACCCGGCGGCGCAATTCGCTAGAATTGCGTTTTTGCGAGTTGGGCGACAAAACCGCCCATCCCTGCTTAACCCGTTTGCGAGTTGGGCGGCAAAGCCACCCGCTCCGCTTAACCCACCTTCATCCCGGACCTTCAATGACTGACCGTTACGCCGTCGTCGGCAACCCCATCGGCCACAGCAAATCCCCCCTCATCCATGCCGAATTCGCCCGCCAGACGGGCCAGGACCTGAGCTACGAAGCCCTTCTCGCTCCCCTGGACGGCTTTGCCGCCACCGTGGAGGCCTTCCGCGAGGCCGGGGGGCGCGGCCTTAACGTCACCGTACCCTTCAAGCAGGAGGCGTGGCGCTTCGCCACCACCCTCACCGAGCGCGCCCGTCTGGCGGAAGCGGTGAATACCCTCAAGTTCGAGGATGGCGCGATATTGGGCGACAACACCGACGGGGCCGGCCTCAGCCGGGATATCAGCGCCAACTTGGCCTTTCCCGTCACCGCCAAGCGGGTGCTGCTGATGGGGGCCGGCGGCGCCGCCCGCGGGGTACTGCTGCCCTTGCTGGAACAAAAGCCCGCCTCCCTCATCATCGCCAACCGCACGGCGGAAAAAGCGCGGCAACTGGCCCGGCAGTTCGCTCCCCACGGCCCCGTCACAGGTAGCGGCTACGGTCCCTTGGCCGGCCAGTCGTTCGACCTGGTCATCAACGCCACCTCCGCTTCCCTGTCGGACGCCCTGCCGCCCCTGCCAAAAGGCGTTTTCGCCCCCGGCAGCCTGGCCTACGACATGATGTACGGCAAGGGCCTGACCCCCTTCCTCGACTTCGCCCGTCGGCAAGGCGCGGCCCGCCTCGCCGACGGCCTGGGCATGCTGGTGGAGCAAGCGGCGGAATCCTTCTTCCTGTGGCGCGGGGTGCGCCCCGACACCGCGCCGGTGATCGAAATGCTGAAACCGCGATGAAAACCCTCTGGCGATTCCTGTGGCGTA
Source organism: Betaproteobacteria bacterium (assembly GCA_020061285.1). The sequence continues at coordinate 1,214 of JAGUYQ010000062.1, read as the reverse complement.
GCGCCGCCCTCCTGGTCCTGCTGGTGCTGCTGTACCAGGCATGGATTTTCGGCCATATCTGGTGGTGGGTGGACCACAACCCCTCCACCACCTCCTTCATGGAGGAACGCATGGCCGTGCTGAGGGAGAAGAAACCCGACGCCCAACCCAAGCACCAGTGGGTGCCCTACAATCGAATCTCCAACAACCTGAAACGTGCCCTGGTGGCCGCCGAGGACGGCAAGTTCCTGGACCACGACGGCTTCGACTGGGAAGCGATCCAGGATGCCTACGAGAAAAACCTGAAGAAGGGCCGCATCGTCGCCGGCGGCTCCACCATCAGCCAGCAGTTGGCGAAAAACCTCTTCCTCTCCGCCGGCAAAACCCCCTGGCGCAAGGCGGAAGAGGCGGCGATCACGGTGATGCTGGAACGAACGATGAGCAAGCGCCGCATCCTGGAGATTTACATGAACGTCATCGAATGGGGCAACGGCGTCTTCGGCGCCGAGGCGGCGGCCCGCTATTACTACGGCACCTCCGCCGCCAACCTGAGCCCGGAACAGGCCGCCCGCCTGGCGGCCATGGTGCCCAATCCCCGCTGGTACGACAGCCACCGCGGCAGCCGCGGCCTGGGCCGGCGCACCGGCATCATCCTGGCGCGGATGAACTCGGCAGTCATCCCCCGTTAAACCTCAGTAAACGCCGATAACGAAGGGGTCCAAATCGGCCCCTTCGTTATCGGCGTGTTGTAGCTCCCTCTCTCACCCCGGATGAGCTACCATACGATGCGCTCAAGAACCCTTCGGTGCTCTGTTGTAGCTCCCTCTCTCACCCCGGATGAGCTACCATGGGCTTCGATGTCGGCCAATACTTCCAAAGGTTGTAGCTCCCTCTCTCACCCCGGATGAGCTACCATCATGTTCATAGGTTGCACCTGCCATTTGAAGTTGTAGCTCCCTCTCTCACCCCGGATGAGCTACCATCGGTGACGGTGTCATTCGCTTTTGGGATTCGTTGTAGCTCCCTCTCTCACCCCGGATGAGCTACCATCACGCCCCAGCAAGTGCAACAGGTCGCGCAGTTGTAGCTCCCTCTCTCACCCCGGATGAGCTACCATCCCTGCCAACGTTGACTCGACGCCTGGCGGGTTGTAGCTCCCTCTCTCACCCCGGATGAGCTACCATACTGCGGCTCCACCACTCCTGCCACCTTCCGTTGTAGCTCCCTCTCTCACC
>JAGUYQ010000195.1 GCA_020061285.1 Betaproteobacteria bacterium | reverse complement strand
GTCGTCGCCCTCATCGTCCTCGGGCCCGAGCGCCTGCCCCGCGTGGCGCGCACCGTGGGGCATCTGGTCGGCCGCATGCAGCGCTACGCCGCCAGCGTGAAGGCGGAAATCGACCGGGAAGTGAAGCTGGAAGAACTGAAAAAGCTCCAGGAGCAGTTCCGCCAAGCCGAGGCCGGCGCCCGCCACGTCATCCTGGAGGAAAAGCAGGCGGCGGAGGAGGAAGTCGGCGCCCTTTCTTCTGCCGTGGACGCGCCCCCGGCGAAGGCCGCCGAGGAGCATCCCGCCCCCTCCCCTGAGCAAGGCAAGCCATGATTCCGGAAGCGGACGCCACCCAGACCTTCATCAGCCATTTGATCGAGTTGCGCACCCGCCTGCTGCGGGCGACGGTGGCGGTGGTGCTGGTGTTCCTGTGCCTGTTTCCCTTCGCCTCCGATCTCTACGCCCTGCTGGCTCACCCCCTGCTCGCCGTCCTGCCCAAGGGCGGGCAGATGATCGCCACGGAAGTGACCACCCCCTTCTTCGTCCCCCTCAAGGTGGCGATGATGACGGCCTTCCTGGTGGCCTTGCCTTACGTGCTGTACCAGGTATGGGCCTTCATCGCCCCCGGCCTCTACTCCCACGAAAGGCGGCTGGCCGCGCCCCTGGTGGTGGCCAGCACGGTGCTGTTCTTCTGCGGCATGGCCTTCGCCTATTTCGCCGTCTTCCCGGTAGTGTTCGGCTTCATCACCCACGCGGCCCCCGAGGGGGTGGCGGTGATGACCGACATCAACAAGTACCTGGACTTCGTCATCACCCTCTTCCTCGCCTTCGGCGTCACCTTCGAGGTGCCGGTGGCGGTGATCCTGCTGGTGAAGATGGGGGTGGTGAGCGTCGAGAAGCTGCGGGAGAGCCGCCCTTACGTGATCGTCGGCGCCTTCGTCATCGGCGCCATCTTCACGCCCCCCGACGTGATTTCCCAGATCATGCTGGCGGTTCCCCTGTGGCTGCTGTTCGAGGTGGGGGTGGCGGTGGCGGCGTTCATTTCCAAGCCGGTAGCGGAGGAGGAATACCGACCCCTCAGCGAAGACGAGCTGGAGCGGGAACTGGACGCCATCGAAACGGAACAGAAAAAGCCGGACTAATCAGTTCGCCTGCTGCATTTTCGGCCGGCGCCCGATCTCCACCTTGGCCATCCATTCGCGCTGCTTGCGCAGAATCTTGAGACGGCTGGCCTTGCCTGGGGGCAGGGCGGCGATCCGGTTCAGCATGGCGGCGGAATCCTGAATCCGTTGACCGTCTATCTCCACCAGCACGTCTCCCGGCTGGATGCCGCCACGGTCCGCCGGTCCACCGCGCAGGACGCCGGCGATCAGCACGCCGCCGGGTTCCTTGAGGCCGAAGGAGGCCGCCAGGTCGGGGGTGATGTCCTGGCCCTCGACGCCGATCCAGCCCCGTGTCACGCTGCCGCTGCGCACGATCTGCTCCATCACCTGCTTGACGATGCTGGCGGGGATGGCGAAGCCGATGCCGAGGGAGCCGCCGCTGCGGGAATAAATGGCGCTGTTGATGCCCACCAGGTTGCCCTCCGCGTCCACCAGGGCGCCGCCGGAGTTGCCGGGGTTGATGGCGGCGTCGGTCTGGATGAAGTTCTCGAAGGTGTTGATGCCCAAATGGCTGCGCCCCAGGGCGCTGACGATGCCCATGGTGACGGTCTGGCCGACGCCGAAGGGGTTGCCGATGGCGAGCACCACGTCGCCCACCTGCAACTGCTCCGAGTGGCCGAAAGTGACGGCGGGAAGGTCCTGGAGGCCGATTTTCAGCACCGCCAGGTCGGTGTCGGGGTCGCTGCCCACCACTTGCGCGCTGGCGGTGCGTCCGTCGGCCAGGGCGACCTCGATGGCGTCCGCCGACTCCACCACGTGATGGTTGGTGAGGATATAGCCCTGGGGGCTGACCACCACGCCGGAGCCCAGGCTGGAGGTGCGTTGGGGAACGTCGAACTGGTCGCCGAAAAAACGCCGGAACAGCGGGTCGTTGGCCAGGGGGTGGGCGGGGACGCGGGTTTCCTTGCTGGTATAGACGTTCACCACCGCCGGCATGGCCTTTTTCACCGCCAGGCTGTAGGTGGAAGCGTTCTTCGCCACGGAAGTCGATGGGGAGGCGACCAGTTCCTGCACCGCCACCACGGCGTCGCGGCTGCCGAGGATGTTGGGCTTGAACAGGTTGAGCACGAACAGCACAGCCAAACTGATGGTGACGGTTTGGGCGAAGAGCAGCCAGATTTTGCGCATGGTGAGTGGTATCGTGGTGGGCGTCGGGGAAAACAGGACTTAAAATGGGGCCGGATGCGTCGAATTCAAGTAAAGGAACTCCCATGCAATTGCGGGACTTGGAAAATTATACCTCACAGCTCCTGGAGACCGGCCGTTTCCGGGATTACAGCCCCAACGGCCTCCAGGTGGAGGGGCGGCAGGAAGTGGCCCGGCTGGTGAGCGGCGTCACCGCCTGCCTGGAGTTGATCGAGGCGGCGGTGGAGGCGGGGGCGGACGCCCTGCTGGTGCACCACGGCTGGTTCTGGAAAAGCGAGGACAGCCGGGTGGTCGGAATCAAGAAGAGGCGCCTGGAATACCTGTTGCGCCACGAAATCAGCCTGCTGGCCTACCACCTGCCCCTGGACGCCCACCCGGTCTACGGCAACAACGCCCAATTGGCCACGCTGCTGGGTGCGACGGTGGAAGGCTGGTTCGGCGAGCAGGCGGTGGCGGCTTACGGGACGGTGGCTGAGCCCATGGCCCTGGGCGATTGGGCGGC
>JAGUYQ010000095.1 GCA_020061285.1 Betaproteobacteria bacterium | reverse complement strand
GCAGGTGCTGGCGTCGAACATCGCCAACGCCGATACGCCGAACTATAAGGCGCGGGACTTCGACTTCGGTGCCGAGCTCCAGCGAGTCGGGCAGGGCGGCGAGTTGGGGCTGGCGGTGACCTCCGCGGGGCATATGCGGGGAACGGTTTCCGCTCTGCCTGGAGTCAAGGAGCTGTACCGCACCGACGTGCAGCCCAGCATCGACGGCAACACGGTGAACATGGATATGGAGCGGTCGCAGTTCGCGGAGAACGCGCTGCACTACCAGTTCATCGCCGACCGGATCAGCGGCAAGGTGCGCGACCTGCTGCTGGCAGCGAAAGGACAATAATCATGTCGTTATCCAACGTCTTCAATATCGCCGGCAGCGGCATGATGGCCCAGTCCCTGCGTCTCAACGTGGTGGCGAGCAACCTGGCCAACGCCGACAGCGTGACCAGTTCCAACGGCCAGCCCTACCGGGCGAGGCAGGTGGTGTTTGCCGCCAAGCCGTTGGAGGATGGCGCTTCTGCCGGGGCGGTGGGGGTGAGGGTGAACGGCGTGATCGAGGATCCGTCGCCCCTGAAGATGATGTACGACCCCCACAACCCCGCGGCGGATGCCAAGGGCTACGTGGCGATGCCCAACGTGAACGTGGTGGAGGAGATGGTGAACATGATTTCCGCTTCCCGCTCCTACCAGAACAACGTGGATATGATGAACACGGCCAAGACCTTGATGCTGAAAACCCTCAGCATCGGCCAAGCCGGCTGATAAAGGAGCCGAATCATGAGTGTGAATGCAACCAGCGGCATCGTGGCGGATGCCACCAACACCAAGGCCACGACGACCACTACCAGCAAGATGGAAGAAGCCCAGGATCGCTTCCTCAAGCTGCTGGTGGCCCAGATGCAGAGCCAGGACCCCCTGAACCCCCTGGACAACGCCCAGGTGACCTCCCAGATGGCACAGATCCAGACGGTGAGCGGCATCGAGAAGCTGAACCAGACCATGGAATCCCTGAACAGCGCCTACGCGGCTGCCCAGACCATGCAGTCGGCCTCCATGATCGGCCACAGCGTGCTCACCGACGGCAACCTGCTCGACTTGAAAAGCGGCAGCGCCGTGGCCGGTATCGAACTGAGCGAGAAGGCCGACATGGTGGAGGTCGATGTGTACGACCAATACGGTACCCTGGTCAGCACCAACAAGCTCGGCGGCCGCGATGCCGGCAGCTTCGCCTTCCAGTGGGACGGCAAGAAGGACGACGGCACCACGGCGGCGGACGGGGTCTATAACTTCACCGTGAAGGCCACCAAGGGTGGGGAGAAGGTCGATACCACCAGTCTGGCCCTGGGGTATGTGAACAGTGTGCGGCTGACCGCCACCGGTTCGTTGTTGAACGTGCAAGGCCTTGGCGAAGTGGATATGGCCAAGGTACGGCAGATTTTCTGATTAGGAGGCTATCATGTCTTTCCAGCAGGGTTTGAGTGGTCTTAATACGTCGTCCAAGAACCTGGATGTCATCGGCAACAACGTCGCCAACGCCCAGACGGTGGGCTTCAAGGGCTCCCAGGCGCAGTTCGCGGACGTTTATGCCGCTTCCCTGACGGGAGCCTCGGGGACGCAGATCGGTCTCGGCGCCAAGCTGGCGACGGTGGCCCAGTATTTCACCCAGGGCAACATTTCGGTGTCCAACAACCCCCTGGATATGGCCATCAACGGCAAGGGTTTCTTCCGCATGAGCGAGAACGGGGCCATTACCTACTCCCGTAACGGCCAATTCCAGACCGACAAGCAGGGCTATATCGTGGACAGCGGCGGCCGGCACCTGACCGGCTATGGCGTGACCACCATTCCCGACCCCAACAACGCCACCGCCACCATCGACGTGCCGGATACCGGTACGCCCGTTGATCTGCGCATCGACCCCAACGCCCAGAGCAATCCGAGCCAGAGCGCCAACGGCGTGCTGACCTACAACCTGGATTCGCGTTTGTCGTCGCCGACCCTGGGCTTCGTGCCGACTTCGGCGACGCCTGCGCCGCAGACCTACAACAGCGCCACCTCGCTCCAGGTATACGATTCCCTGGGCAACGCCCACAGCCTGACCTCCTACTTCGTCAAGCTGAACACCATCGGCGGTGTGGCCACGCCCAATGCCTGGGCGGTGTTCATGTCCCTGGACGGGGCGCCGATCAACAACGGCGTTAACAACACGGTGGACATCGGCGACAGCGCCGGTGCCAACCTGGGGCAGCCGGTGGTGATGCAGTTCAATACCGCCGGCACCCTGACCAGCTATACCACCGGCGGCACTTATACCGGCGGCACCCAGGACGTGACCGGCGGCACAACCATCGCCACCAACCCGCCCCCCACCGTCCGCTTGTACCTCGACCGGGTGGCCACCGCCCTGGGCAAGACCAACGGCGCCACCACCCCGGTGGATATCAGCTTCGATATGAAGAACTCCACCCAATTCGGCGCCGACTTCGCCGTCAGCACGGCGACCCAGGACGGCTACGCCTCCGGCAAGCTGTCCGGCTTCAGCATCTCCCCCAACGGTGGCGTGCTGGCCCGTTACACCAACGGCCAGTCCACCACCCTGGGCTACGTACGCCTGACCAATTTTCCCAATTCCCAGGGGTTGCTGCCCGTCGGCAACAACCAGTGGATTGAAACCTCCGCCTCCGGCCAGCCGGTGGAGGGCACGCCGGGGGTGGGTTCCTTCGGCGTCACCCAGTCGGGGGCGGTGGAGGATTCCAACGTGGACCTGACCCAGGAGCTGGTGAGCATGATTACCGCCCAGCGGGTCTACCAGGCCAACGCCCAGACCATCAAGACCCAGGACCAGGTGTTGAACACCCTGGTGAACCTGCGCTAAGCGCGGCTCGGGAGGCTGAAGCGTGGACAAGCTGATCTATGTCGCCATGGCCGGCGCCAAGCACGCCATGTACCAACAGGCGGCGACGGCCCACAACCTGGCGAATGCCTCCACCACCGGCTTCCGCGCCGAGATCAACGCCTTCCGCGCCCTGCCGGTGTACGGCGACGGCATGCCGACGCGGGTGTTCGTCACCGACTCCACCGTCGGCGCCGATTTTACCCCCGGCGTGTTGCAGCAGACTGGGCGCGACCTGGACGTGGCGGTGGAGGGCAAGGGCTGGATCGCGGTGCAGATGGCCGATGGTACCGAGGCCTACACCCGCAACGGCAGCTTGCAGATGAACCCCAACGGCGTGCTGCAAACCCGCAATGGTTTCAATGTGATGGGGGACGCCGGCCCCATTGCCATTCCGCCCAACGTGGTGGTCAGCGTCGGCAAGGACGGCACTATTTCTACCGTTCCCACCGATCAGACGCCCAACACCGTGGCGGTGCTGGGGCGGATCAAGCTGGTCAACCCCCCCGAGGCGGACCTGGAGAAGAGCGGCGACGGCTTGTTTCGCCTGAAGGACGGCAACCCGGCGCCGGCCGACGTCAACGTCAAGCTCGCCTCCGGCGCCCTGGAGGGAAGCAACGTCAACGTGGTGGAGTCCCTGGTGAGCATGATCGACCAGGCTCGCCAGTTCGAAATGAACATGCGCCTGCTGCGCACCGCCGACAGCGATGCCCAGCAGGCCAGCCGCATCATGAACCTCAATGCGTAATAAACGTGGTGAGCTGAGGGTCGAGAGCACTCTTCTCTCTCCGCCCTCGACTCTCGACTGGAGTAAAAAATGATTCGCTCCCTGTGGATTGCCAAGACCGGTCTGGATGCCCAGCAGACCAACATCGACGTCATTTCCAACAACCTGGCCAACGTCAGCACCAATGGTTTCAAGCGTACCCGCGCGGTGTTCGAGGATTTGCTCTATCAGACCATTCGCCAGCCCGGCGCCCAGTCATCCCAGCAAACCCAGCTCCCCTCGGGCTTCCAGCTCGGCACCGGGGTGCGGCCGGTAGCGGCGGAACGCATTCATACCCAGGGAAACTTGCAGCAGACCGGGAATACCCTGGATGTGGCCATCAATGGCCGCGGTTTTTTCCAGATATTGATGCCCGACGGCTCCACCGCCTATACCCGGGACGGGTCGTTTCAAATGGATAATCAGGGGCAGGTGGTGACTTCCAGTGGCTACCAGGTGCAGCCGGCTTTGACGATTCCCGCCGATGCCTTGTCCGTGACGGTGGCCAAGGACGGCACGGTATCGGTGACCCAGCCCGGCAACCCGCCCCAGACCACCCAGATCGGCAACATCCAACTGGTGAATTTCATCAACCCCGCCGGCTTGCAGAGCGCGGGGGAGAACCTGTATGTGGAAACCGCCTCTTCCGGCGCGCCCCAGCCCAACACGCCGGGAACCAACGGCCTCGGCGTGCTCAACCAGGGCTATGTGGAAACCTCCAACGTCAACGTGGCGGAGGAGTTGGTGAACATGATCCAGGCCCAGCGGGCCTTCGAACTCAACTCCAAGGCCATTACCGTGTCCGACCAGATGCTGCAAAAGCTGACGCAGATGTGATTTCCTTCTGATGGCTGACCGCCCCGACGGCAATTTTCGCCGCCGGGGCGGTAGCTTTTTCCGCTTTGCCTGCGGAGGCGAGGCGGTTGCCCCGTCCCTGCCGCTCTCTGCCGGATTCCAGGCGTCTGGCATGGGAATTGCATCATGGATGGCAATCGCTCTATTGGAGATTCGCCATGCTGCGCAAAGCCCTCGGATTCGGATTGCTGGCCCTGGTGGCCGGTTGCGCCACCCCGCCTTCCACCAACGTATATCAACCCATGTCGGCCCGGCCCGCTCCCCAGCCCCAGGTGCAAAGCGGCAACGGCGCCATCTATCAGGCGAGCACCAGCCGCATGAATCTGTTCGAGGATCGCCGCGCCCGTTACGTGGGCGATACGCTGACCGTGGTGATCAACGAGAAAAACAGCGCCAGTTCCAAAACCAACAAGAACGACAGCCACAACAGCAGCAGCACCTACAAGCTGGATCCGCGCATCTTCGGCGGCGGCACCAGCACCACCACCGGCGGCGCCACCACGGTCAGCACTACCCTGCTGGACACCTCCGCCGCCAACAGTGCCGCCGACAAGAACCAGAACGACAATTCCGGCACCTTTACCGGCACGATCACCGTCACGGTGGTGGAGGTTCTGCCTAACGGCAACCTGATCGTCAGCGGCGAGAAGCAGGTGGGCATCGATCACAAGACCGAATACCTGCGCCTGTCCGGGGTGGTGAACCCGACTTACATCACCGGCGCCAATACCGTGTCCTCGACCCAGATTGCCGACGCCCGCGTCGAGTACAAGGGCGAAGAGAGCATCGACAAGGCCCAGATGATGACTATGTTGGCCCGCTTCTTCCTGACGGTGATGCCGTTCTGATGAAAGGCGAAGCCATGAACACCGCGCTGCGGCAATTCCTCTTTATCCTGGTGGCGGCCCTGTTCGCCACCAGCGCCCAGGCCGAGCGGATCAAGGACCTGGCCTCGGTGCAAGGGGTCCGCTCCAACCAACTGGTGGGCTACGGCCTGGTGGTGGGCCTGGATGGAACCGGTGACCAGACCACCCAGACGCCCTTCACGGTGCAAAGCATCATCAGCATGATGAACCAGCTCGGCATCGTCATTCCCCCCGGCACCAACCTGCAACTGAAAAACGTGGCGGCGGTGATGATCACCTCCTCGCTCCCGGCCTATGCCCGCCCCGGCCAGACCATCGACGTCACCGTGTCTTCCATGGGTAACGCCAAATCCCTGCGGGGCGGTACGTTGCTGATGACCCCCCTGAAGGGCGCCGACAACCAGGTCTACGCCATCGCCCAGGGCAACGTGGTGATCGGCGGCGCCGGCGCGGCGGCGGGAGGCGCCAGCACCCAGGTGAACCAGTTGTCCTCCGGGCGCATCGCCGCCGGGGCGACGGTGGAGCGGGGGGTGAATACCCCGCTGGGTCAGGGGGATTTCGTCAACCTGGAACTGCACGATAGCGATTTCACCACCGCCAACCGCGTCGCCCTGGCTGTCAATTTGGCCTACGGCAACGGCACCGCCCGCGCCCTGGATGGGCGCTTGATCCAGGTGGCGGCGCCGCGGGACAACAACCAGCGGGTGGCCTTCCTGTCCCGCATCGAGAACCTGCACGTCGAGCCGGGGGAAACCGCGGCCAAGGTGATTCTCAACGCCCGCACCGGTTCCATCGTGATGAACCAGACCGTGACGGTGGACCCTTGCGCCGTCGCCCACGGCAACCTGTCCGTGACCATCAGCGCCGAGCCGGTGGTGAGCCAGCCCGGGGCCTTGTCCGCCGGCCGCACCGTGGCCCTGCAACGCTCCCAGATCGAGATCAAGGCCGACAAGGGGCAACTGGTGACCGTGCCCCAGAGCGTTTCCCTGGGCGATGTGGTGAAGGCCCTCAACTCCGTCGGCGCGACGGCCCAGGACCTGCTTTCCATTCTGCAGGCGATGAAGGCGGCGGGCGCCCTGCGCGCCGAACTGGAAGTGATATGATGCGGGTGGAAGACGGCGAGTTACCCGTTGCTGGCCGGCCCCATCCCCAGTAACCTGCTAGCAACTACAAAATGATCAACAACCTCGACCTCACCGGCAAGCTGGCCCTGGATGTCCAGAGCGTGGACAGCTTGCGCTTGCAGGCCAAACAGGACCCCAAGGAGGCGGTGAAATCCGCCGCCAAGCAGTTCGAGGCCCTGTTTCTGAACATCCTGTTCAAGAGCATGCGCGAGGCCACTCCCGAGGACCCGCTGTTCGATAACGACCAGAGCCGCATGTTTACCCAGATGCTGGATCAGCAGATGGCGCAGAAAATCGCTTCCACCGGCAAGGGAATGGGCTTGGCGGAATCCCTGACGCAGCAGTTGATGCGGGCCTACGAAAAAAGCATCCCGCCCGAAGCCACGGGGGATGGGAAAGAACCCGCGGGCTATCCCCTCAAGACGGAAGCGGCGCCGATCCTTTTGCCGCACGGGAAGGGCATTCCCTTGCCGCGGGCTGGCGAGCAGGCGCCGATGTCCCTCGACCGCGCCGGCCTGCCGGCCTCTCCCGTCCCGTTCTCCTCTTCCGCCGCCAGCGGTGGCGATGGGCGCAAGGAATTCGTCAGCCGATTGTGGCCCCATGCGGTGGAAGCCGGGCAATCCCTGGGGGTGCCGCCCCATTTCCTGATCGCCCAGGCGGCCTTGGAAAGTGGCTGGGGCAAGGCCGAGATTCGCGGCGCGGACGGCCAGCCCAGCTATAACCTGTTCGGCATCAAGGCCGGTGCCGGCTGGAAGGGCGACGTGGTCCAGGCGGCCACCACCGAATACGTCAACGGCCAGCCCCAGGCGCGCACGGAGCCGTTTCGCGCTTATTCCTCCTACGCCGATGCTTTTCGCGACTATGCCGGCTTGTTGGCAAACAACCCGCGCTACGCCTCGGTGCTGGAGAATGCCTCCGATCCCAACGCCTTCGCCCAGGAATTGCAGCGGGCGGGCTATGCCACCGACCCGATGTATTCCGCCAAGCTGTCCCGCATCATGGCCAGCACCGCCTTCCGCGAAGCCCTCGCCGGCTGACGCCTTCCGCCTTGCCGTGGGCGGCAATATTTGCCGTGTTTTCCCCCGTTTTTCCGTTCCGGTGGCCGCCTGTAGCGGCTTTCAGGCTTGGTATGTTTTGTGCTAAAGGGTGTTCAAGGACTTTGCATTTCGGCTCAAGGTTTAGCGGATTGTGCCGAAAAACACTAAACGCCCCAGCCGTAAATCCTATGGCGGGGCGCGGGAGAATGAGACATGGGAAGCATCTACGGAACCGGCATCAGCGCACTGCTCGCGTCCCAGGCGGGAATCCTGACCACCGAGCACAACATCGCCAACGTCAATACCCCGGGGTATCGCCGCCAGCAGACGATACAAGGTACCAACGTGCCCCAATTCACCGGCGCCGGCTTCATCGGCAATGGCGTGAACGTGAATACGGTGAAGAGTATCTACAGCCAGTACCTGGACACCCAGGTGCTGCAGGCGGCCGCCCAGCAGAACCAGTTGCAGGCCTATTACGACCAGATCAGCCAGATCGACAACATGCTGGCGGATCAGACTTCGGGCTTGACTCCCGCCCTGGGGTCCTTCTTCCAGGGGGTGGGCGACGTAGCGGCCAACCCCAATTCGGTTCCCGCCCGCCAGTCCATGATCGGCACCGCCCAGGCGATGGTGTCGCGGATTCATGCCCTGGACAGCCGTCTGCGGGATATGCGCGGCGGCATCAATACCCAGCTCACCAGCCTTACCCAGCAAATCAACTCTTATTCCTCCCAGATCGCCAGCATGAACAGGCAGATCACGGTCGCCGAGAGTTCCGCCGGCAATGACAAGGCCAATGACCTGCACGATCAGCGCGACCAACTGGTGTCCGAGCTCAATAACCTGGTCAAGACCTCGGTGGTGGTGCAAGGGGACGGCAGCTACAACGTCTTCATCGGCAATGGCCAAGCCTTGGTGGTGGGACAGAGCACGTATCAATTGGCCGCGCGGCAATCGTTGGAAGACCAGGAACAACTCGACCTGTTCTATCAGAGCAGCCCCGGCAGCAACAACTACGTGGCGATCAAATCCGACTTGTTGACCGGGGGACAGTTGGGGGGGCTGCTGAAATTCCGCAGCGAGAGCCTCGATAGTGCCCAGAACGCCCTGGGGCGGATTGCCATCGGCATCGCCCAGACCTTCAACGATCAGCACCGCTTGGGCACGGACCTCAATGGCTTGGCCGGGGGGGATTTCTTTACCGTCGGTCAGCCCTCTGTGCTGGCCAATACCCAGAACACCGGTGCCGGTGCGGTGTCGGTGGGCATCAGCGATGTCGGTGCCCTGTCCACCAGCGACTACAGCCTGACCTATCTCGGCGCCAACAACTACAGCCTGATTCGGCTGTCCGACAATAACACCACCAATTTCACCAGCGCCGTGCCGGCGACGATGACGGTGGACGGCATGACCATCAAGGTCACGACCGCCCCCAATGCCAGCGACAGTTTCCTGATTCGCCCCACCCGCAACGGTTCGCGGGACATGGCTGTGGCCGTCAGCGACACCAGCCGCATTGCCGCCGCCGCGCCGATGCGCACCAACGCGACTTCCACCAACTCCGGCACCGGGGCCATTACCCTCGGGTCCGTGGTGCCGCCGACGGGCAACGTTACCATTACCTTCAACGGCGCCGCCAACGCCTTCGACGTGGTGGATAACGCCACCGGCACCACCCTTGCCGCCGCCGTTCCCTATACCGGCGCCAATCAGGTGATCCAGTATCCGTCGGGGACCGGTTGGCCGATCAATATC